>JAKLLM010000034.1 GCA_023150125.1 Zoogloea sp. | reverse complement strand
CGTGCGGGACGCGGTGCGGGGCGACCTGCCCGCCGACGAGGCCGACCGCCGCGGCCTGCTCGGCTATCCCGATCTGGCCGCCTACCAGCCGCTCCAGCGCGAGGCCCTGTGCCGGCCCTACCGGGGCTACCGGGTGTGCGGCTTTCCGCCGCCGAGCTCGGGTGGCACGACGGTGCTCGCCACCCTCGGCATCTGGCGCCAGCTGCCGCCAGCACCGGTGGGCTCGGCGGCGTTCATCCATCGCTTTGCCGAGGCCGGGCGGCTGGCCTACGCCGACCGGGCGGCGTGCGTGGGCGACCCGGCGGTGGCACCGGTGCCGGTCGGGGCGATGCTCGACGCGCGCTACCTGGCCCGCCGGGCCGCGGCGATTGGAGAGCAGGCCGGGCCGGCCCTGCAGCCGGCGGGCCTGTGTGGCGAAGGGGGCGAGGCTGAAGACGAGCGGCCGTCCACCAGCCACCTGTCGATCGTCGATGGCTTCGGCAATGCGGTGGCGCTCACCTCGTCGATCGAGGACGCCTTTGGCAACCGGCGCATGGCGGGGGGCTTCTTCCTCAACAACCAGCTCACCGATTTCTCCGAGGTCGGGCCCAACCGGGTGGCGCCGGGCAAGCGGCCGCGCAGCTCGATGGCGCCGACGCTGGTTTTCGACCGCCGCGGCCTCTACGCGGTGCTCGGCTCGCCGGGGGGCAGCCAGATCCCCAACTTCGTCTCCCAGGCCTTGATCGGCCTTGTGGATGGGCGGCTGACGCCGATCGAGGTGGTCGCCCAGGCCCGGGTGGGCAGCCGCAACGGGCCGCTGGAGGTGGAGCGGGGGCGACTGGCACCGGACATCGTCAAGGCCCTCGAGGCCCGCAGCCACGGCTTGCGTGAAGTCGAGATGACCAGCGGCATCGCGCTGGTGGTGCGCCAGGGGCGAGGCTGGGTGGGTGCCGCCGACCCGCGGCGGGAGGGCTCGGCCGGCGGCGATTGAAGCTGCCACCGGCCCGGGCTTTCAGAGGCTCAGGCCGGCACCGCCGGGTTGAGGCTGTAGGTGCCGGTGAGGCTGGCCTCGGCCAGGATGTGGCCGGAGATGGCGTCGCGCACCTGCTGGCCGGTGAAGGCGCCTTCGACCGGCACCCGCGGGATGTCGAGGGCGTAAACCGTGAAAACATAGCGGTGGCGGATGCTGTCGTTCCAAGGCGGGCAGGGGCCGTCGTAGCCGAAGTAGTTGCCCTTCATCTGCTCATCGCCGGCGAACCAGCCGGTGTAGTCGTTGATGCCGTGGCGGCCGCCACCGGGGGCCTCGGGGCCGGGCTTGCCGTTGGGGGTGACGGCGCACGAGTGGCTGCCGGGGGCGATGGCGGTGGTGGAGGCGGGCAGGTCGACCAGCACCCAGTGGAAGAAATCCACCCGCGGCAGGTCGGCGGGCACGCTGCGGCCTTCCTGGTTCACGTCGTCGCCGCGGCTGGGCACGTCGGGGTCGTGGCAGATCAGCGCGAACGACTGGGTGCCGGCGGGTGCGCCGGCCCAGGCGAGCTGGGGGTTGAGGTTGGTGCTGAGGGCCACGTGGCCTTCCCGGGCCGGCACGCAGAAGGCGAATTCGCCCGGAATCACTGCACCGTCCTTGAAACTCTCGCTGCTCAGTTGCATGGTTTGCTCCTCCCGAATGATGGGCAAATTCTAGCAGCCCGCCGGTGCCGCGCCGCGCGATAATGCCGCCTGTGAACTGACCGAGCAGAGAGCCGCTTCCACTCAGTCGGCCGCCAGCCTGCGCCCTGCCTCAGACAACAACATCCACGAGGGGAGGGCAGGCGCAGCGGGGGCCCAAGTCACAGGAGACACCTCGTATGCTGCGAGAGAACTGGAACGACGGCGGGCCGGGATTTCATCCGGTCAGCTCGTCGGACTACCTGCCCGCCGCCCAGTTGCGCGACCTGCAGTTGCGCCGTCTGCAGAGCATCGTCGGCCGTGCCTATGCGCACGTGCCGCTGTTTCGTGAGCGCATGGACGCGCGCTCCCTTACGCCAGCCAGCATCGAATCCCTTGCCGATCTCGGGGGCCTGCCGTTCACGGTCAAGGCCGACCTGCGCGACACCTATCCCTTTGGCCTCTTCGCCAGCCCGATGTCGGAGATCGTGCGGCTGCATGCCTCGAGCGGCACCACCGGCAAGCCGATCGTCGTGGCCTACACCCAGGAGGACATCCAGGTGTGGTCGTCGGTGATGCTGCGCACCTTCGCCGCGGCCGGCATCAGCCGGGGCGACATCGTGCAGAACGCCTTCGGCTACGGCCTGTTCACCGGCGGCCTCGGCGCCCACTATGGCCTCGAGGCGATCGGCGCCACCGTGGTGCCGGTGTCGGGTGGCAACACCGACCGGCAGGTGATGCTGCTGCGGGACTTCAAGGTGAACGCCATCTGCGCCACGCCCAGCTACTTCCTGCACCTCATCGAGCGGGCTGTCGAGCTTGGCATCGACCTGCGCGAGCTGCCGCTGCGGGCGGGCGTCTTCGGCGCCGAGCCGTGGACCCCGGCGATGCGCCAGCGCATCGAGGCGGATGCGGGCATCAAGGCCTTCGACATCTACGGCCTCTCCGAGATCATCGGCCCGGGCGTGGCCGCCGAGTGCAGCGCCCAGGATGGCCTGCACGTGTTCGAGGACCACTTCTACCCGGAGATCATCGACCCCGAGACCGGCGCGGTGCTGCCCGACGGCGAGGAGGGCGAGCTGGTGCTCACCACCCTGTCGAAGCGCGCGATGCCGATGATCCGCTACCGCACCCGCGACATCACGCGCCTCGTTGCCGAGCCCTGCGCCTGCGGCCGCACGATCCGCCGCATGCAGCGCGTCGGCCGGCGCAGCGACGACATGATGATCATCCACGGCATCAACGTCTTCCCGTCCCAGATCGAGGCTGCGCTGCTGGCCGTCGAGGGCGCCTTGCCCCACTACCGCATCGTGCTGCGCCGCGAGCACGGGCTCGACCAGATGCAGGTCGAGATCGAGGTGAGCCCGGAGTTCTTCAGTGACCGGATCGGCGCGATGGAAGAGCTGCGCCGCCGCATCGCCCATTCGATCCACAACGTCACCGGCCTCAACGTGCCGGTGCGCCTCGCCGAGCCCCATTCGCTGCCGCGCAGCGAGGGCAAGGCCAAGCGCGTGTGGGACGAACGCCAGGACAGCCAGTGAGGACCGCCGCCATGAAAATCAGCCAGCTCTCGACCTTCATCGAAAACCGCAGCGGCCGCCTGCGTGCCGCCTGCGAGGCCCTCGCCGCCAGCGGCATCAACATCCACACCCTGTGCCTGGCCGACAGCCGGGATTTCGGCATCCTGCGGCTGATCGTCGCCGACCCGCCGGCCGGCAAGGCGGCGCTCGAGGCGGCGGGCTACGTGGCGCAGCTCACCGAGGTGCTGGCGGTCGAGGTGCCCGACAGCGCCGGCGGCCTCGCCCGGGTGCTCGCCACCACCGACGCGGCGGGGCTGGACATCGAGTACATGTACGCCTTCAGCACCGCGCCCGGGCAGCAGGCGGTGGTCATCTTCCGCTTCAGCGACCCGGACCGGGCGCTCGCCGAGCTGCAGCGGCGCGGACTCAATGTGGTCGAGCCGGTGAAGCTGCTGCAGGGTTGAAGTGTCAGGTGGCGGCGCGACGGCGGAAGTCGCGCACCCGGAAGCCGAGGGCGAACAGGGTCGCGAAATACACCGCCATCCCGCCGATCACCAGCAGTGTCAGGCGGATCATCCGCTCCAGGCCGGAGGCGTGCAGCCACAGCTCATTGGAGCCGGCCGTGAACCACACCGCGACGCCCAGCACCGCCAGCGCCGCCAGCAGCTTCACGAAGAACAGCCCCCAGCCCGGCTGGGGCTGATACACACCGCGCTTGCGCAGGCCGCGGTAGAGCATGCCGGCGTTGATGCACGAGGCGAGCCCGATCGACAGCGCCAGCCCGGCGTGCTGCAGCGGGCCGATGAAGACGAGGTTCATCAGCTGGGTCGCGGCCAGCGAGATCAGCGCGATCTTCACCGGCGTGCGCACGTCCTGGCGGGCGTAGAAGGCCGGTGCCAGCACCTTCACGAGAATCAGCCCGGCCAGGCCGACGCTGTAGGCGATCAGCGCCGTACGGGTCTGGAACACGTCGTTGGCCGTGAAGGCGCCGTGGTGGAAGAGGGTGGCGATCAGCGGCACTGCCAGCAGCGCCAGACCCAGCGCGGCGGGCAGGGTGATCATCAGCGTGAGGCGCAGGCCCCAGTCGAGCAGCGACGAGAACTCGGCCGGCTTCTCGTCGGCGTGCATCTTGGACAGGCTGGGCAGCAGGATCGTGCCGAGGGCCACGCCGAGCATGCCGGCCGGAAACTCCATCAGGCGGTCGGCGTAGTACAGCCACGACACGCTGCCGCTGGGTAGGAAGGACGCAAACACGGTGTTGATGAGGAGCGAGATCTGGCTCACCGACACCCCGAGGATCGCCGGTGCCATCAGCTTGAGGATGCGCCGCACGCCGGGGTCGGAAAAATCCAGCGAGAAGCGCGGCAGCATGCCGATGTTGGCCAGCGGGCGCAGCTGCAGCAGCACCTGGGCCAGCCCGCCGATGAACACCGCCCAGCCCAGCGCCAGCACCGGCGGGTCGAAGTAGGGCGCCGCCAGCAGGGCCATGGCGATGAACGACAGGTTGAGCAGCACCGGCGTGAAGGCCGGGATCGCGAAGCGGCTCCAGGTGTTGAGCACGCCGCCGGCCAGCGCCACCAGCGACATGAAGAAAATGTAGGGGAAGGTGATGCGGGTCAGCTGCACCGTGAGCTCGAACTTGCTGGCGTCGGCCGAGAAGCCGGGCGCGGTAGCGTAGATGATCAGCGGTGCCGCGGCCGCGCCGACGATCGACACCAGCAGCACGACCAGGCCGAGGGCACTGGCCACGTGGTTCACCAGGCGGTGGGTCTCGGCTTCGCCGCGCTTGTTTTTATATTCGGCCAGGATCGGCACGAAGGCCTGCGAGAACGCCCCCTCGGCGAACATCCGGCGCAGCAGGTTGGGCAGCCGGAAGGCGACGAAGAAGGCGTCGGTCTCCATGCCGGCGCCAAAGGCCCGGGCCACCACGAAATCCCGCACGAAGCCAAGGATGCGCGACAGCAGGGTCATGCCGCTGACCGTGGCGAGGGCGCGGAGGAGGTTCATCGAGGCCATGGGGACGCTGCGGAGGGCAAAAAGGGGGTGAACTTTAGCCCTCGTTGCGCTCTGCAGCAATGCACTTTCCATGGGGCGCGTGAGGCTTTTCCCGGGCGGTGGGCGTCCCGGCGGGCGATGGGGTAAAATGCGCAAAATTTTCACTAGTCTGGCCCCCCGATGAAGACCACGTTCCTGGATTTTGAACAGCCCATTGCCGAACTCGAGGCGAAGATCGAAGAGCTGCGCTTCGTGCAGGACGACTCGGCGGTGGATATCTCCGAAGAGATCGCCCGCCTGGAACAGAAGAACTACGGCCTCACCAAGGACATCTACGCCAAGCTGAGCCCGTGGCAGTGCGCGCTGGTGGCCCGCCACCCGCAGCGGCCCTACACGCTCGATTACGTGGAGCACATCTTCACCGACTTCGAGGAGCTCCACGGCGACCGCAGCTTTGCCGACGACAAGGCGATCGTCGGCGGCCTGGCCCGCTTCAACGGCCAGCCCTGCGTGGTGATCGGCCACCAGAAGGGCCGCGACACCAAAGAAAAGATCTTCCGCAACTTCGGCATGCCGCGCCCCGAGGGCTACCGCAAGGCGCTGCGCCTGATGAAGCTGGCCGAAAAGTTCGGCCTGCCGGTGTTCACCTTCATCGACACCCCGGGCGCCTACCCGGGCATCGATGCCGAGGAGCGGGGCCAGTCCGAAGCCATCGGCCACAACCTGTTCGTGATGGCCGAGCTCAAGGTGCCCATCATCTGCACGGTGATCGGCGAGGGCGGCTCCGGCGGCGCGCTGGCCATCGCGGTCGGCGACCAGCTGATGATGCTGCAGTACTCCACCTATTCGGTGATCTCCCCCGAAGGCTGCGCCTCCATCCTCTGGAAGAGCGCCGAGCGCGCGCCCGACGCGGCCGAGACGATGGGCATCACCGCCTCCCGCCTCAAGTCGCTGGGGCTCATCGACAAGGTCATCAACGAGCCCGTCGGCGGTGCCCACCGCGACCACCGGGCGATGGCCCAGAGCCTCAAGCGCGCGCTGCAGGACGCCCTGCGCCAGGTGTCCGACCTGTCGCCGTCCGAGCTGCTCGAGCGGCGCTTCGAGCGCCTGATGAGCTACGGCAAGTTCAAGGAAATTGCCGTCGACTGAGCTCGCCGCGCGTGCCGCCGAAAGCTGGCGGCAGCTTCCCGGGCAGGCCCGGCGCATCCGGGTCGGCCTGAGCGGCGGGCTGGATTCCACCGTTCTGCTCCATCTGCTGGCCAGCCTGCGCCAGACCCTTCCGATCGAACTCGCTGCTGCCCACGTGCAGCATGGCCTCGTCGCCGGCTCGGCCGCCTGGGCCGACGATTGCCGGCGCCTGTGCGACGGCCTGGCCGTGCCCCTCGTGGTGTGCCCGGTGCAGGTGGATCGCCGCCATCCGGGTGGTCTCGAAGCCGCCGCGCGGGAAGCCCGCCGGGCGGCCCTGGTGGCGCTGGGTGACGAGGTGCTGGCGCTGGCCCATCATCGGGACGACCAGGCCGAGACCGTGCTCTTTCGGGCGATCCGCGGTGCCGGCGTGCGGGGGGCGGGCGGCATGCGGCCGGTTGCCGTCGCCGGCACGGGGCCGCTCGTCTGGCGGCCGCTGCTCGATGTGCCGCGCTCCGCGCTTCTTGCCTACGCCCGCGCCCACGGCCTGGCGTGGGTCGATGATCCGAGCAACGCCGACAGCGGCTTCTCCCGCAACTTTCTCCGCAACGAAGTGCTGCCCCTGGTGGAATCCCGTTTCCCCGGCGCGGCGGCGGGGCTTGCCCGGATGGGCCGCCTGTGCGGCGAGGCCGCCGGCATGCTCGACGAGCTGGCCGCCCTCGACCTCGCCGCGCTGCGCCTGCCCGGCAGCTTGCGCCTGGGGCGTGAGGCCACGCTGCGTCTGTCGTCGGCCCGCCTGCGCAATCTGCTGCGCTTCATGCTTCTCGAGGCTGGCGAGGCGATGCCCGACGAGGACCGGCTGCGGGAGATCGAGCGCCAGTTGTGCAGCCCGGGGGCGGTTGAGGGGCTGTACCTGCCGGTGGGCGGGTCGGCCGTGTGCGCGTATCGCGAAGCCTGGTGGCTGGCCGCTGCCCGTCATGAGCGTGCGCCCGCGTCGCTGGCCTGGCACCTGGAGCCGGCCGTCCCGTGGGCGGGCGGCGTGGTGGGCTGGCGCGAGACGATGGGCGAGGGCCTGGCGGCTGCGGTGCTGGCGGGTGGGGTGTGCGATCTGCGCTGCCGCGCCGGGGGCGAGCGGATGCGCCTGCGCGCCGGCGGGCCATCCCGGTCCCTCAAGAACCTGCTGCAGGAGGCCGGCGTGCCGCCCTGGCTGCGGAGCGATCTGCCGCTGCTGTGGGTGGATGGCCGGCTGGCGTGGGTCGCCGGGGTTGGTGTGGCGGCGGAGTTTCGCTGTCGCCCGGGGGAGTCGGGGGTGGCGCCCGAGTGGTCGGCGCTGGCCGCCTGAGCGGCGACGCGCTGCCGCTCAGTCCCTGGGCTGCGCCAGCAGCTGCGCGAGCTCGACGGCCGAGCGGACGCCCATCTTCTCGAAGACCCGCGAGCGGTGCACCTCGACGGTGCGCATCGAGATGTTGAGCTCGTCGGCGATGACCTTGTTGAACTTGCCGGCCAGCACCAGGCGCATCACCTCGTGCTCCCGCGGGGTGAGCTGGGCGATGCGGGTGGCGACGGTGGCCTGGCTGGCCTCGCTGGCCTGACGGCGGGCGTCGGAGGCGAGGGCGCGGATCACCCGGTCGACCAGGGCGTTGTCGTCAACGGGCTTTTCGAGGAAGTCGAAGGCGCCTTTCTTGAGGGCGCCGACGGCCATCGGGACGTCGCCGTGGCCGGTGAGGAAGATCACCGGCAGGCTGTTGCCCTGCTCCCGCAGGGCCTCGAAGCACTCCAGCCCGCTCATTTCGCGCATCCGGATGTCGAGCACGATGCAGCCCCGCCAGTCGGGCTGCCAGGCTTCGAGGAAGGCTTCGGCGGATTCCCAGGCGCGACAGGCCACCTGGCGGGTGCGGAACAGCCAGGTGAGGGCGTCGCGGATGGCTTCGTCGTCGTCGACGATGTGGGCGAAGGCTTGGCTCATGGGTGGGAAACGGGAAGCGTGAAGCGAAAGATCGTACCACCGTCCGGATTGGGCTCGAAGCTGAGGCGGCCGCGGTGCAGCTCGGCGATGGAGCGGCAGATGTTGAGGCCCATGCCCATGCCTTCTTCCTTGGTGGTGAAGAAGGGGGCGAAGAGCTTCTCGGCAACCTCCGGCGGGATGCCCCGGCCGCGGTCGGCGACGCAGAACAACAGCATGCCGTCCTCGGCCCGGGTGGCCAGCTTGAGGCGGCGCTCGCGCCGGGGCGTGTCGGCCATCGCGTCCATGCCGTTGCGGATGAGGTTGATCGCCACCTGCTCGATCATCACCGGGTCGGCCAGCACCGGCGGGAGGCCGTCGGCGAGGTCCACGTCGATGCCCACGCTGCGCCGGGCGGCGTCGGGCTCGACGAGGCCGACCGCCTCGCGGATCACCCCGTTGAGGTCGACCGTTTCGAACTTGGGCTCGCTGCGTCGCACGAAGGCGTGCACCCGCCGGATGATCTGGGCGGCGCGCTGGGCCTGCTTGCCGATCTTCTGGAGTACGCCGGTGAGCTCGTCGGGGGCGATGCTGCCGTGCTCGAGCATGTTGAGGCAGCCGGTGTTGTAGCTGGAGATCGCGGCCAGGGGCTGGTTGAGCTCATGGGCGAGGGTCGAGGCCATCTCGCCCATGGTGACGAGCCGGGCCGTGGCCTGGAGGCGCTCCTGCTGCTGGCGGGCGAGCTCCTGGGCGCGCTTCTGTTCGGTGACATCGACCACCGAGCCCATCCAGCCGATGTGGCGGCCCTGGTCGTCGATCAATGGGGCTTCGATCAGCAGGGCGTCGAAGCGCTCGCCGTTCTTGCGCATCAGCCGGACTTCCAGCCCCTGGGCTGGCGCCTTTCCGCCGAGGATCTGCTGATGGACGCCGCTGGTGTGTTCGATGGCCTCGGGGGCCCAGTAGGGCATCGGCGGCTGCATGCCGACCAGCTCGTCGGCGCTCCAGCCGACCATCCGGCAGAAGGCCGGATTCACGTAGGTGATGCGGCCGTTGAGGTCGCGGGCGCGCATGCCGGTCTTGAGGGAGTCTTCCATTGCCTTGCGGAAGGCGTGCTCGCTGCTCAGGGCCTGTTCGGCCGCCTGGCGGCGCTGCATGTGGCGGCGCAGCTGCCACAGGCTCCAGACGATGGCGGCGGCGAGCACGCCGAGGGAGCCCATCAGGAGCAGGGGAATCCAGCGCACCTCGCTCTTGTAGGCGGTGATGACGAGGTTGAGGCCGTGGCCGGGCGGCTCGAAGGGGATCTCGTAGGCGAGGGTGGCCAGCGGCGAGACCTTGGACTTGGCGGCGATCTCGACGCCGAGGTTGTTGGTCACCGAGACCCGGTAGCGCTCGGAGAACCACCAGGGCACCTGGCGGGAGAGGAGGGCGTTGAGGGAATACACGCCGACCACCGTGCCCAGATGCTGCCCACCCTCGAAGACCGGCTGGTGGACCTCGAACTGGGTCTGGTTTTCGAGGACGGCATAGGCTTCACTGTAAACGGGGCGGCCGAGGGAGCGGGCGAGCCGGAAGGCCGCGGCGGACGGGAAGGTGCCGGTGGTCTCGCCCACCATCTCGTGGTTGGTGAAGGGCGGCTCCGCGCCTTTCACCTTGCCGTCGGGGTCGAGCCAGAGCACCCGGATGATGCCGCTCTCGGGGTCGAGGGCGCGCTTCAGGCGGGCTTCGGTGATGGTGCCGGTGGTGCCGGCGAGCAGCTCGGGGCCGAGCTGGACGAGGAGGGCGTTGTTGCGCTCGAACTGGAACGAGAAGTTCTGCTCCATCCACAGCACGTCGGTGATCAGGGTGGCGCGCTGCTCCTCGGCGTCCTCGCGGTGGATCAGCCACAGCAGCGCCGCCATCGCGGCGATGAAGAGTGCCACAGCGGCGTAGGGCAGGCTCCAGTACCAGCTGGGCGGCGGTGTGGAAGACGGGGGTGGCAGGGCGGTGTGGGGCACGGGGTGGGTATCTCCTTGTCGTCGGCGGCATGGTGACAAAGAAGGCCGGCGCTGGCCTGAGGGCTTTCCACAATTGAGCGCGTGCCTTGCCAGAAGCTACTTTTCGGGCATCTGCCGGCCTGGATATTTCAGTCGGGGGAGCTCAGTCGGTCAAGTGCGTCGCACCCAAATATAAAGGAGACATCCATGAAACTTCGTACCATTCTGTTCAGCCTCGCCGCCGTTGGCTTCTGCACCGGTGCCGCCGCCCAGGCGCCCATCGTGATCAAGTTCAGCCACGTGGTTGCCGCCGATACGCCCAAGGGCAAGGCGTCGGAGTTCTTCAAGAAGCGCGCCGAGGAGCTCAGCAAGGGCAAGGTGAAGGTGGAAGTCTATGCCAACAGCGCCCTCTACAAGGACAAGGAAGAGCTCGAGGCGCTGCAGCTGGGGGCGGTGCAGATGCTGGCGCCGTCGCTGGCCAAGTTCGGCCCGCTGGGGGTGAAGGAGTTCGAGGTGTTCGATCTGCCCTACATCTTCGACGACTACACCGAGCTGCATCGGGTCACCCAGGGCCCGGTGGGCGCCGGCATCCTGAAGAAGCTCGAGCCGAAGGGCATCGTCGGCCTGGCCTACTGGGACAACGGCTTCAAGTCGTTCTCGGCCAACACGCCGATCCGTACCCCGGCCGACCTGAAGGGCAAGAAGCTGCGCATCCAGTCGTCGAAGGTGCTCGAGGAGGAGGTCCGCACCATCGGTGGCCTGCCGCAGGTAATGGCCTTCTCCGAGGTGTATCAGGCGCTCCAGACCGGCGTTGTGGACGGCACCGAGAACCCGCATTCCAACATGTACACCCAGAAGATGCATGAGGTGCAGAAGCACCTCACGGTGACCGACCACGGCTACCTGGGCTACGCGGTGATCGCCAACAAGAAGTTCTGGGACGGCCTGCCCGCCGACGTGCGCGGCAACCTGGAAACGGCGATGAAGGAAGCCACCACCTACGCCAACAAGATCGCGCAAGAGGAAAACGACAAGTCCCTCGAGGCGATCAAGAAGAGCGGCAAGACCCAGGTGTATGTGCCCACCAAGGACGAGAAGCTGGCCTTCAAGAAGGCGCTGGTGCCGGTCCACCAGAAGATGGAAGGGCGCATCGGCAAGGGCCTGATCGAATCGATCTACAAGGAAACCGGCTTCGACCCCGCGAAGCTGTAATTTCGCCCGCCGGAAGTTCCTCTTTATGCAGGGCCGCCCCCGCCGCCGCGGGTGGCCCTGCCACGCCGCAAAGCTTTGCGAGGTGCAAGCATGAAATTACTCGATCACCTTGAGGAGTGGATCATCACGCTCCTGATGGGCGGTGCCACGGCGATCATTTTCGCCGCGGTGGTCCATCGCTACCTGGCCGGGCTCAGCATTCCCGGCCTCCAGGACTGGCTCCTGTCCCTCAACTTCAGCTGGGCCCAGGAACTCTGCATCATCATGTTCGTGTGGATGGCCAAGTTCGGCGCGGCCTACGGGGTGCGTACCGGCATCCACGTGGGTGTCGATGTGCTCATCAACCGCCTGTCGGACGGCATGCGCGGGCGCTTCATCGTCTTCGGGCTGCTCGCCGGTGCCTTGTTCACCGGCATCGTCGCCACCCTGGGCGCCCATTTCGTGTGGGAAAACGGTGCCCATTATGCCTTCCTGACCTTCACCGGCGCCGAAGTCGGCGACGTCCCCGAAGGCCCGACCACGCCCGACCTCGAATGGCCGACCTGGATCGTCTACAGCGCCATTCCGCTGGGCTCAAGCCTGATGTGCTTCCGCTTCCTGCAGGTGGCCTGGAACTTCCTGCGCACGGGCGAGCTGCCCCACCACGACCACGGCCACGTCGATGGCCTCGAGGAAGAGCAGCTGCCGGTGGACGTGGACGTGTACGGCATGGACGACAACCTGCACATGCACGATCTCAAACACAAGCCCCTCGGCGAGTCGCGCGGGCCGGGCAAGGGAGGCCGTCAATGAACGCCGCAATCATCTTCGGCATCCTGCTCGTGCTGATGCTGACGGGCATGCCGATCTCCATCTCCCTCGGCCTCACGGTGCTGAGCTTCCTGTTCACCATGACCGAGGTGCCCCTCGAGTCCGTGGCGCTCAAGCTGTTCACCGGCATCGAGAAGTTCGAGATCATGGCGATCCCCTTCTTCATCCTGGCCGGCAACTTCCTCACCCACGGCGGGGTCGCCAAGCGGATGATCAACTTTGCCACCTCGATGGTCGGCCACTGGTACGGTGGCCTCGGCCTGGCCGGGGTGCTGGCCTGCGCGCTGTTCGCGGCGGTGTCGGGCTCGTCGCCGGCCACTGTGGTGGCGATCGGCTCGATCCTGCTGCCGGCGATGGTGCGGGCGGGTTTCCCCAACAAGTTCGGCGCGGGCATCATCACCACCGCCGGCGCGCTGGGTATCCTGATCCCGCCGTCCATCGTGATGGTGATGTACTCGGTGGCCACCAACACCTCGGTGGGCGCGCTGTTCATGGCCGGCGTGGTGCCGGGCCTGGCCCTGGCTGCCACCCTCGGTGGCGTCACCTGGTACCGGGCGCGCAAGTTCGACTACCCGCGCCAGCCCAAGGCTTCGGTTGGCGAGCGGGTGAAGGCCTTCCGTGAGTCGGTGTGGGGCCTCCTGCTGATCGTGGTGGTGATGGGCGGCATCTACACCGGCATCTTCACGCCCACCGAGGCGGCGGCGATGAGCGCGATGTACGCCTTCATCGTGGCGGTGTTTGTGTACAAGGACATGCCGCTCAAGGACGTGCCGAAGGTGCTGCTCAACTCGGCCAACATGTCGGCGATGCTGCTCTACATCATCACCAACGCGGTGCTGTTCTCCTTCATCATGACCAACGAGAACATCCCGCAGGCGCTGGCCGACTGGATGCTGGGCCACGGGCTGGGGGTGATCGCCTTCCTGCTGGCGGTGAACGTGCTGCTGCTCCTGGCCGGCAACTTCATGGAGCCGTCGAGCATCGTGCTGATCTTCGCGCCGATCCTGTTCCCGGTGGCGATGAAACTGGGCATCGACCCGGTGCATTTCGGCATCATCATGGTGGTGAACATGGAAGTCGGCATGTGCCACCCGCCGGTCGGCCTCAACCTTTATGTGGCTTCCGGCATCACCAAGATGGGCATCACCGAACTCACCGTGGCCGTCTGGCCGTGGCTGCTGTCGATGCTGGTGTTCCTGGGCGTGGTCACCTACTGGCCGGCCCTGTCCCTGTGGTTCCCGCGGATGCTGGGCGTGATGTAAGCCCGGCGGTGGCCGGTGCGCCCTGGCAGCGGGGCGCGCCGGCCAATGGGCTTCACCGGCCTTTTGCTGCGCCGCAGCTTTGTGTTAAAAGATCGGGTTTCCCGTGGCCGCATCCGGCCACGGGCCCTGATTGCGAGGCCTGCGTTGTCCCAGCCGTTGCCCCCGACTTCCCCCGTGCCCGAGCACGATTGCTATCACTGCGGCCTGCCGATCCCCGACGACGTCGATCTGGCGGTGGACATCGAAGGCACGCCCCACCACATGTGCTGCACCGGCTGCCAGGCGGTGGCCCAGTCCATCGTCAGCAGCGGCCTCATCGACTACTACAAGCGCCGCGACGCGATGCCCGAGCAGGCCCGCGAGGCGATGCCCGACGAGCTGAAGGATCTCGGCCTCTTCGATCACCCGGATTTCCAGCAGGGCTTCGTCAAGCCCATCGGCGAGCACGAGCGCGAGGCCGCGCTGATCCTCGAGGGCATCACCTGCTCGGCCTGCATCTGGCTCAACGAGCAGCACGTGGCCCACCAGCCCGGCGTCACGGCGGTCGACATCAACTACGCCACCCGCCGCGCCCGCGTGCGCTGGGACGAGCGCCGCATCAAGCTCTCCGACATCCTCGCGGCGATCCAGGCCATCGGCTACCGCGCCTACCCCTACGACGTCGCCCGCTCCGAGCAGATCTCCCAGCGCGAGCGCCGCAGCGCCCTGTGGCGGCTGTTCGTGGCCGGCTTCGGGATGATGCAGGTGATGATGTACGCCTTCCCGGCCTACATCGCCGGTGACGGCGAGATGACCGCCGACATCGAGGCGATGATGCGCTGGGCCAGCCTGATCCTCACCGCGCCGGTCGTGCTGTACTCCGCCGCGCCCTTCTTCAGCCACGCCTTCCGCGACGTGCGCCTGCGCCGGCTGGGCATGGACGTGCCGGTCGCCCTCGGCATCGGCGCCGCCTTCGTGGCCAGCTGCTGGGCCACCGTCACCCGCCAGGGCGAGGTGTATTTCGACTCGGTGACGATGTTCGTGTTTTTCCTGCTGTGCGGCCGCTACGTCGAGATGCTGGCCCGCCAGAAGGCCGTGCGCGGCGTCGAGGAGCTCGGCAAGGCGCTGCCCGCCTTCGCCGAACGCCTCGCCGGCTGGCCGGTGGGGGAGGGCGAGCGGGTGCCCGTCTCCCAGCTCCAGCCGGGCGACGTGATCCGCGTCAAGCCGGGCGAAACGGTGCCCGCCGACGGCGTCGTGATCGAAGGCGAGAGCGAGGCCAACGAGGCGCTCCTCACCGGCGAGAGCCGCCCGGTGCCCAAGCGGCCGGGGGCCGACATCACCGGCGGCACCATCAACGTCAGCAGCCCGCTGTGCCTGCGGGTCAGCCGCACCGGCGAGCACACCCGCCTCGCGGCGATCCGCCAGCTCATGGAGCGCGCCTCCGCCGAGAAGCCGCGGGTCGTCCAGCAGGCCGACCGGGTCGCCGCCTACTTCATCGTGGCGCTGCTGGTGCTGGCCTGCGTGACCGCCGGCTGGTGGTACTGGCACGACCCCGACCGGGCGCTGTGGGTCTTCGTCTCGGTGCTGGTGGTGAGCTGCCCGTGTGCGCTGTCGCTGGCTACGCCGGTGGCGCTTACCGTGGCCACCGACGCGCTGGCGCGGATGGGCGTCCTCGTCACCCGCGGCCACGCCATCGAGGCGCTGGCACGCGCCCGGCACTTCGTCTTCGACAAGACCGGCACGCTCACTTATGGCGAGATGCGCCTCGAGACGCTCCACTGCCTCGGCGACGCCAGCCCCGCCAGCGTGCTCGGCCTCGCCGCCGCCCTCGAGCAGGGCTCCGAGCACGCCATCGCCCGGGCCCTGCGCGTGCGGGCCACGGAGGAGGGCGTCGCCCTGCCGGCTTTCCGCGCCGTCACCGCGACCACTGGGCAAGGCGTCGCCGGCGAGCTCGACGGCCAGGCCTATCGCATCGGTCGCCCCGCCTTTGCAGCCGGCCTCGCCGGCACGCCCGTCCCCGACGTCCTG
>JAKLLM010000033.1 GCA_023150125.1 Zoogloea sp. | reverse complement strand
GGCGCCATACATGAGCCCAGAGAATGTCTATCCCGCTTGCCCGGATTCCCTCCATCGAGTTCCTGCGCGGCTTTGTCGCCGTGGGGCGGCGGATGAGCATCACCCTCGCCGCGCAGGACCTCTTCCTCACCCAGTCGGCGGTGAGCCGGCAGATCCACGGGCTGGAGTCGGCCCTGGGGGTCAAGCTGTTCGAGCGCGCCCACCGCGCGATCCACTTCACCCCCGAGGGCGAGCAGCTGTTCCGGGTGGCCGACAGCGCGCTGCAGCAGCTGCAGGACACCCTCGGCGCGCTGCAGGCCAGCCGGGCCGGCCACCGCGCCGTCACGGTGACGGCCAGCATCTCGTTCATCGGCCTGTGGCTGCTGCCCCGCCTGCCGGGTTTCCAGCAGCGCCACCCCGAGGTCGAGGTGCGCCTGTCGGCCAACAACAACATCGTCGACCTGCGCCAGGAGGGGCTCGACATCGCGATCCGCTACTGCGCCGCCGACGGCATGCCCGCCGGCGCCCGGCGGCTGTTCGGCGAGACGATCTTCCCGGTGGCCCACCCCAGCCTCGGCATCGCCCGGCTGGACAGCCCGGAGATCATCGCCCGCTCGGTGCTGCTCGAGTTCGAGGGCGATCAGTCGCCCTGGTGGCGCTGGGAGGCCTGGCTGGAGACGCAGGGCTGGGCCGGCGTCAAGCCGAAGGGGGTGATCCGCTTCAACCTCTTCGACCAGATGATCCACGCCGCCGTCGCCGGCCAGGGGATCGCCCTGGGGCGAGCCCAGTTCATCCGCCCGATGCTGAACGACGGCCGGCTGGTGAGGCTGGCGACGCCGCAGCCGGGGCCGTGCTCGAACAAGCTGTTCTGCCTGCTCCAGCGCGACCCGGCGCCGTCGGCCGAGGCCCAGGCGCTGATCGACTGGATCCTTGCCGAGGCGCAGCTGACGGATGTGCAGCAGGAGGCGTGAAACCGGCGTGGGCGTGCCGGGGTCTTGACGTGAACGTCAACCCAAGGTCGAATGTCGACGGTTCTCATTCGCCCCACGACCGGCCTGCGCCATCCGCTAGGCCAACCAATATTCCTGCACGCATGAACACAGAAAATCAGAATCCGGCGGTTGAAGACATCTGGGTCGAAGGCCACGGTGGCCGCCTTTTTGCCCGCGTCTGGTCGCCCGCGACGGCGACTGGCCGGGCGCCCATCATCCTGCTCCACGACTCGCTCGGCAGCGTTGAATTGTGGCGGGGCTTCCCGGCGGCGCTGTGCGCAGCCACCGGCCGGCAGGTGGTGGCCTACGACCGCCTCGGCTTCGGCAAGTCGGACGCCCACCCGGGCAAGCTGACCCTGGGCTTCGTCGCCAGCGAGGCGGAGCACGACTTTGCCGCCGTCCGCCAGCAGCTGGGCATCGGGCGCTTCGTGGTGTTCGGCCACAGCGTCGGCGGCGGGATGGCGGTGAATTGCGCAGCCCACTGCGGCGACGCCTGCGTGGCGCTGATCACCGAATCGGCCCAGACCTTCGTCGAGGACCGCACAGTGGCGGGCATCGAGGAGGCGCGGGAGCTCTTCAAGGACGCGGGCCAGTTCGAGCGCCTGGCGCGATACCACGGTGACAGGACACACTGGGTGCTCGACGCCTGGATAGGCTCGTGGCTGCACCCGGACTTCGCCGGGTGGTCCCTCGCCCCCGCCCGGCCCCGCGTGCGATGCCCCGCCCTGGTGATCCACGGCATCGACGACGAATACGGCTCGCCCAAGCATCCCCGGCAGATCGCCGAGACCGTCGGCGGCGGCGCCCGCCTCGAGATCATGCCCGACACCCGCCACGTGCCCCACCGGGAGAAGGAGGCGGAGGTCATCGGGATGCTCACGGACTTCCTGGCGGCGCTGGACTGAGGCACACCCACAAAAAGGGCCACCCGCGGGTGGCCCTGATTTTTTGGCGAGAACCCGCCAGCGCGCTCAAACCAGCATGTCGGCCCAGATGTTCTTCGCCCAGGCCAGCGCGAACTTGCCTTCGAGCTCGTTGGCCGCCATCGACACGCCACCCGCCCCCGGCACCGGCAGCACGACCTTCTTGGCTTCGTCGTACTGGTGCACCGAGGCCACGTGGATGACGTTCTTCGAGTCGACGAAGCTATAGCAGGTGTTCATCACCACCGGCGTCGGGCTGGGCGCCTCGCCGGCCAGCAGGCGCAGGATCGCCGCCGCCGCCACCTTGGCGTGCTGGTTGGCCATGTGGCCCGACTTGGGCATGGTCGGCGCCGGGAAGATCGCGTCGCCGATCACGTGCACGCCCGGGGTGTTCACCGACTCGTAGGTGAGCCAGTCGATGTCCACCCAGCGGTTGTTGATGAGCTTGATGCCCGACTTGGCGGCGATGTCGCCGGCGCGCTGGGGCGGCACCACGTTGAGCACGTCGGCCTTGACCTTGTCGAACTCGAGGATCGCGGTGCGGCCGGCCGCATCCACCTCGCGCAGCTCGCTGTTGGGGCGGTATTCGAGGATGCCGGCGTACTTCTCGAAGGCCTTGGTGAACAGCGCCTTCTTGGAGGTGATCTCCTCGTTGGCGTCGAGCACCAGCACCTTGGACTTCGGCTTGGCCTTCTTGAAGTAGTTGGCCACCAGGCAGGCCCGCTCGTAGGGCCCGGGCGGGCAGCGGTACGGCGCCTTGGGGATGCTGAGGGCGTACACGCCGCCGTCCTTCATGTCCTCGAGCTGCTTGCGCAGCATCACCGTCTGCTCGCCGGCCTTCCAGGCGTGGAGCACCGTGCGGCGGGCGTCCTCGGTCTCGAGGCCGAGGGTCTGGTCGAACATGAACTCGATGCCCGGCGACAGCACCAGCCGGTCGTAGCCGAGCACGCCGCCCGAGGCCAGGGTGAGCTTGCGCGCACCGGCGTCGAGGCCGACCACCGTGTCCTGCAGCAGCTTCACGCCCCAGGTGTTGCGCAGGCCGTCGTAGCCCATCGTGATGTCGGCCATGGTCTTGTCGCCGCCGATCACCAGGTTGGAGATGGGGCACGAGATGAACTGCGGGTTGCGCTCGACGAGGGTCACGTCGACGCCCATGTTGCTCCACATGCGCAGGTACTTGGCCACCGTGGCGCCGCCGTAGCCGCCGCCCACCACCACCACGTGGCCGCGGGGCCGCGAACCCATCGCGCAGCCGCTGAGGCCGGGCAGCGCCAGGCTTCCGGCAGCCAGGCCGGCGGTCTTCAGAAAATCGCGTCGATTCAGCATGGTGTCTCCTCCGCTCACTTTTGAGCGGCGAAGTACGCCGCGACGAGTTCGAGCTGTGCCTCGGTATAGCCCTTCGAGATCTGGTGCATGATCGTCGCGGGCTTGGCGCCGGAGCGGAAATCCCTGAGTTTCTGCAGCAGCTTGTCCTTGGGGACGCCGGCGAGTTCCTCGTTGCCGGCGCCCTGCACCGCCCGCCCGTTGGTGCCGTGGCAGTTGGCGCAGGTGGCCGCCAGGTTGCGGGCGAGATCGGGGTCGGGCCGGGCTTCCGCCTGGGCCACACCAAGGGTGCCGAGCAGGCAGATGCCGGCAAACCATTGCAAGACTTTCATTCCATCTCCTCCTGAGTTCCGCCGGAGCGGTGACCAAACCGGGGCTTCTTTTTTATTGTTTTCCGGCAAAGATAACCCGGGCAAGCCGTTTGAACGATCCAAAACGCACTTTTTTGTCAGAGCCTGTGTCCGCTGCCCATTTCGTGCACCGCAGCAATATTAGCAATTGACTATATAAGTTTATGGTTATAAATTGCTTGAGATCAAGGGGGCCGAAAAAGCTTTGAGGCAAGGCGCACAGACGCACCGCAAGCCCCTCCGATATCAACACCTGGAACGAGGGAGACAACCCAGATGGCTGACCACCCGACCCACCGGGGGCGGATTCGTCCTGCGCCCGAAAACTTCCTGAGCGAGGCGGATATCGCTGCCGTCAAGGAAGGCCGGCGTGATTTCCTGCGCAAGGCGCTCGTCACCGCCTCCGCCGCCGTGGCCGCACCGGGCCTTGCCCGCGCCGCCGACGGCGACCCCAACATCCTCACCCTGCCGCCCTGGACGACCAGCCTGGGCCAGGCCGTCGCCGCCCGCCCCTACGGCCTGCCGTCGCAATACGAAAAGGGCCTGCAGCGCCGCGAGTCGCCGGGCCTCACGCGGATGCCGCAGGTCTCGGTGGCGTTTACGCCGCTGCAGGGGCTGTTCGGCATCATCACCCCGTCGGGCCTGCACTTCGAGCGCCACCACCAGGGCTGGAGCGACATCGACCCGTCGCGCCACCGCCTGATGGTGCATGGCACCGATGAAGGCTTCGTGAAGCAGCCCAAGGTTTACACCATGGACGACATCCTGCGCCTGCCGCCGGTGTCGCGGATGCACTTCATCGAATGCGGCGCCAACACCGGCATGGAATGGGGCAACGTGGCGGTGCCCACCGTGCAGTACAGCCACGGCATGCTGTCGTGCTCCGAGTTCACCGGCGTGCCGCTGCGGGTGATCCTCGAAGACTGCGGGGTCGACTGGAAGAAGGCCAAGTACGTGCTGGCCGAGGGCGCCGACGGCTCGTCGATGACCCGCACGATCCCCATCGAGCTCGTGCAGTCCGACGAGGTGCTGGTGGCTTACGGCCAGAACGGCGAGATGCTGCGCCCCGAAAACGGCTACCCGCTGCGCCTGGTGGTGCCCGGCGTGCAGGGCGTGAGCTGGGTGAAGTGGCTGCGCCGCATCGAGGTGGGCGACCAGCCCTGGGCCACCAAGGACGAGGCGATCCACTACATCGACCTGATGCCCGACGGCAGGCACCGCCAATACACCTCGACCCAGGAGTGCAAGTCGGTGATCACCACCCCGTCGGGCGGGCAGATGCTGCTCGACAAGGGCTTCTACAACATCTCGGGCCTGGCCTGGTCGGGGCGCGGCAAGATCAGGCGTGTGGATGTGTCCACCGACGGCGGCGTCAACTGGCGCCCGGCCCGCATCGAAGGCCCGGTGCTCTCCAAGTGCCTGACCCGCTTCAACATCGACTGGGTGTGGGACGGCAAGCCGGCGATCCTGCAGTCCCGCGCGGTGGACGACACCGGCTACGTGCAGCCCGCCTATGGCCAGCTGCGCGCGGTGCGCGGCACCAAGTCGATCTATCACAACAACGCCATCCAGTCGTGGAAGGTGATCGAAAGCGGGGAGGTGAGCAATGTCCAGGTTCTTTAAGACCACTCTGGCCGCAGCGCTCGCCATCGGGCTGGCCGGCGCCACCGCCGGCGCCCTGGCCGACGGTAAGTACAGCGGCGTCGGCCGCCCGGCCACGAAGGCCGAGATCCACGCCTGGGACATCGACGTTCGGCCCGACTTCAAGGGCCTGCGCCCGGGCAGCGGCAGCGTCGCCCAGGGCGAGGAAGTCTGGGAGGCCAAGTGCGCCTCGTGCCACGGCAGCTTCGGCGAGTCGAACGAGGTGCACACCCCGCTGATCGGCGGCACCACCAAGGACGACATCAAGACCGGCCGGGTCGCCTCGCTGGCCAAGGGCGACGCGCCCCAGCGCTCGGCGATCATGAAGGTCGCCACGGTGTCCACGCTGTTCGACTACATCAACCGGGCGATGCCGCTCACCGCGCCCAAGTCGCTGACCAACGACGAGGTTTACGGGCTGGTGGCCTACCTGCTCAACCAGGCCGAGGTGCTGCCCGCCGACTTCACCCTCACCGACAAGAACATCGCCGAGGCCCAGGCCCGCCTGCCCAACCGCAACGGCATGCGCACCGACCACGGCATGTGGCCGGGCGCCTCCGCGGCGAAGGGCGGCATCGGCAACGGCGGCAAGCCCGACGTCAAGAACACCGCCTGCATGAGCAACTGCAAGACCGAGGTGAAGATCGCCTCGCTGCTGCCGGTGTATGCCGAGGCCGCCCACGGCAACATCGCCGAGCAGAACCGGCCGGTCGGCCCGGTGCGCGGCAAGGACACCAGCGGCAAGGTGGCGGCCCCGGCCGCCGCGGCGCCGCTGAGCGAAAACGCCGCCGCCAGCAAGCTCGCCTCCGACAACGGCTGCATGGCCTGCCACGGCACCGCCAGCAAGATCGTCGGCCCCGGCTACAACGAGGTCGCCGCCAAGTACAAGGGCCAGGCCGACGCCGAAGCAAAGCTCGTCGCCAAGCTCAAGGCGGGCGGCCAGGGCGTGTGGGGCGCCATCCCGATGCCACCGCAAACCCAGCTGAAGGACGAGGACGCCCGCCGCCTCGTCAAGTGGATCCTTTCTGGCGCCAAGGCGCAGTAAACCCACATCACTCAAGGAGAGAGACACATGAACCTGCAACGCCGTGAAGCACTCAAGGCTGGCGGAGGCCTCGGCCTCTTCGGCCTCCTGGCCGCCGCCGGCCTGATCACCCCGGGCCAGGCCCGCGCCGAATGGAACAAGTCGGCCTTCGACGCCAAGACCATCGAGGAGACCCTCAAGGCCCTCGGTGCCAGCGCGCCGGCCAACTCGGCCGACGTGCAGATCACCGCCCCCGACATCGCCGAGAACGGCGCAGTGGTGCCGGTGGGCGTGGTGTCGGCGCTGGCCGGCGTCGAGGCCATCGCGATCCTCATCGAGAAGAACCCCAACCCGCTGGCCGCCAGCTTCGTGCTGCCCGCCGGCACCGAGGCCTCGGTGCAGACCCGGGTCAAGATGGGCCAGACCTCCGACGTCTATGCGCTGGTCAAGGTCGGTGGCCAGTTCCTGATGACCAAGAAGGAAATCAAGGTCACCCTCGGCGGCTGTGGCGGCTGACGCAACGCGAAGCGAACAAGGAGAGAAGAGAAAATGGCAGATCCGATGAAGATTCGCGCCAGCGCGAAGGACGGCGTCACCGAAGTGAAGATCCTGATGAGCCACGAGATGGAGACCGGCCAGCGCAAGGACGCCGCCGGCGCCCTGATCCCGGCCCACTTCATCACCGAGGTGAGCGCCGAGCACAACGGCAGGCAGGTGCTGGCGGCGCAGTTCGGCACCGCGGTGTCGAAGAACCCCTACCTGGCCTTCAAGTTCAAGGGCGGCGCCAAGGGCGACAAGCTGGCCGTGAGCTGGGTGGACAACAAGGGCGACAAGCGGACCGACGAAGTCCAGATCGCCTGATGCCCGACGGAGGGCGGCGCTGTCGCCCTCCGCGATGCTGCCCCACAGACCGCCAGATGGATCACCCAAGGCGGCGGCAGCCCCCCCACAAAGGAGGAGACATACATGCATAGCATCGTGCAGGCGGCGCTGGCCGCCGCCACGTTCGGGCTGGCCGGCGCCGCGCTGGCCCAGGGCTCGACGATGGACGAGATCGCCAAGTATCGCGAGATGCTCGCCGACGGCAACCCGGCCGAGCTGCTCGAAGCCAAGGGCGAAGAACTCTGGAAGAAAGCCCGCGGCCCGAAAAACGCCAGCCTCGAGCAGTGCGACATGGGCCTCGGCCCCGGCAAGCTCGAAGGCGCCTACGCCCAGCTGCCGCGCTACTTTGCCGATACCAAAAAGGTGATGGACGCCGAATCGCGGGTGGTGCACTGCATGGTCAGCCTGCAGGGCTTCAAGGAAGAAGAGGTCACCAGAAACTGGTACTCCAAGCCCGGCCGCGACTCCGACATCGAGGCGCTGGTGACCTACATCGGCGCAAAGTCGAACGGCGAGAAGATCAACGTGCCGGCCCGCCACCCCGAGGAAGCCCGCATGGCGAAGATCGGCGAGCACATCTTCTACCGGCGCAGCGGCCCGCAGGATTTCTCCTGCGCCATCTGCCACGGCCAGGAGGGCAAGCGCATCCGCCTGCAGGAGCTCGGCAACCTCACCACCCAGGCCGGCGCCGGCACCGCGATGGGCAACTGGCCGTCCTACCGCGTCTCCCAGGGGGCCGTGTGGACGATGCAGCGCCGCCTGATCGACTGCATGCGCCAGGCCCGCTGGCCCGAGCCCAAATACCTGTCCGACTCCGTCATCGCCCTCGAGGTCTTCCTCCAGAAGACCGCCAGCGGCACGGTGATGCAGACGCCCGGCATCAAACGCTGACCCAAGGACGAGCGCCATGAAGAAACCCATCGCCCACCTCGCCCTGGCCGCCGCAGGCCTGGCCCTGCTGCCCGGCTTCGCCCAGGCCCAGAAGAACGCCCCGAGCAAGGACATCGCCGCCCAGGCCGAGCAGGTCTTCCGCAGCTCGTTCCGCGCCGACAACCCCAAGTACTGGATGACCCGCCTCGACCAGGACGAGGCCATGCGCCTGTGCAGCCAGTACCGCGACAACCCGCCGCCCAAGGTGCGCGCGCAGATCGAGAAGGCTCAGATGGCCACCATCCGCTACCCGGTCGAGGGCAAGCTGATCGGCGACTGGAAGGAAGGCGAAAAGCTCGCCGCCGTGGGCACCGGCGGCCACATCGGCTTCATACAGCCCGACCCGCCGGGCCGCCTGCGGGGCGGCAACTGCTACGCCTGCCACCAGCTGGCGAAAAAGGAAGTCGCCTACGGCACCATCGGCCCGAGCCTGCAGCACTTCGGCAAGCTGCGCGGCACCAGCGACGAGATCGTCAAATACACCTACGACAAGATCTACAACTCCAACGCCTTCACCGCGTGCACCAACATGCCCCGCTTCGGGCTGCACAGCAACCCGTCCGAGGCCGCCCGGGCCGCCGGGCGCATGTACGACCTGCCCCGCTTCGGCCAGGTCAGCCTGCTGCACATGACCGACTGCCACGCCCAGCTGCTGCCGATCCACTTCCGCGAGCCGGACGTGAACCTCGGCATCGGCAGCATGGCCGGCCAGGTGCCGCACCTGGTGGGCGAGAAGCTGCTGCGCCACTTCGGCATCCGCCCGGGCACGCCCGAGGCCCATGCCTTCACCTACCTCGACTTCGTGAAGGCCGCCAAAACCTACGGCAAGGTCGGAGGTTTCGCCCACCTGGCCACGCTGGTCAAGCAGCTCAAGGCCAGCCGGCCCGGCGCCCTGCTGCTCGATGGCGGCGACACCTGGCAGGGCTCCGGCCTCAGCCTGTGGACCAAGGCCCAGGACATGGTCGACGCCTGCAAGGCACTCGGCGTGGACGTGATGACCCTGCACTGGGAGGCCACCTACGGCGAGGCCCGGGTCAAGGAGATCGAGGAGAAGGACTTCAAGGGCAGCGTCGACATCGTCGCCCAGAACATCAAGACCGCCGACTTCGGCGACCCGGTGTTCAAGCCCTACGTGATCCGCAACATCAACGGCGTGCCGGTGGCCATCGTCGGCCAGGCCTTCCCCTACACGCCCATCGCCAACCCGCGCTGGCAGGTGCCCAACTGGAGCTACGGCATCCAGGACGACAACCTCCAGAAGGTGGTCGACGAAGCCCGCGCCGCCGGCGCCCAGGTGGTGGTGGTGCTGTCCCACAACGGCATGGACGTGGACCTCAAGATGGCCAGCCGCGTGCGCGGCGTGGATGCGATCCTCGGCGGCCACACCCACGACGGCGTGCCAGCCCCGGTGGTCGTCAGGAACGCCGGCGGCCAGACGCTCGTCACCAACGCCGGCTCCAACGGCAAGTACCTCGGCGTGCTCGACCTGGACGTAAAGGCCGGCAAGGTGGTGGACTTCCGCTACAAGCTGCTGCCGGTCTTCGCCAACCTGATCCCCGCCGACCCGACGATGGACGCGCTGATCAAGAAGATGCGCGCCCCCTTCGAGGGCAAGCTGGGCGAAAAGCTCGCCGTCACCGAGGGCCTGCTGTACCGCCGCGGCAACTTCAACGGCGCCTGGGACCAGCTCATCCTCGACGCGCTGCTCGCCGAGAAGAACGCCGAGATCGCCTTCTCGCCGGGCTTCCGCTGGGGCACCAGCCTGCTGCCGGGCGACACCCTCCGCATGGAACACCTGCTCGACCAGACCGCCATCACCTACCCGTGGACCACGGTGTCGATGATGAGCGGCGAGCAGATCAAGACCGTGCTCGAAGACGTCTGCGACAACCTCTTCAACCCCGACCCGTATTACCAGCAGGGCGGCGACATGGTGCGGGTGGGCGGCCTGCAGTACGTGTGCGACCCCAACGCCCGGATGGGCGCCCGCATCACCGACATGCGCCTCGCCGGCAAGCCGCTGGAGGCGAGCAAAACCTACAAGGTGGCCGGCTGGGCGCCGGTATCCGAAGAGGCCAGCAAGGCCGGCGGCGAGGCAGTGTGGGATTTGGTAGCCCGTTACCTCAAGGCCCAGCAGGTGATCCGCCCGCGGGCCCTCAACCTGCCCACCCTCAAGGGCATGGCAGGCAACCCCGGCATGGTTTGAGGAGACACACGATGACCCGCAGTCGTTTTTCCCTTCTTCCCTGGCTGCGGGCCATCGTTGCCCTCACCACTCTCACCCTGGCGGCCCAGGCCGGGGCCCAGGCGCTCACGCCCGTCCGCGTCTCCGAGCACGCCTGGTACGTGCAGGGCGACAGCGGCATGGCTTCGGCGGCCAACCGGGGCTTCAACTCCAACGCCGGCTTCGTGGTGACCGGCGACAGCGTGATCGTCATCGACGCCCTCGGCACGCCGCCCCTCGGCGACGCGCTGCTGGCGGCGATCCGCCAGGTGAGCGACAAGCCGATCCGCCGCATCATCCTCACCCACTACCACGCCGACCACTTCTACGGCCTCGCCGCCTTCAAGGCTGCCGGCGCCGAGGTGTGGGCCCACCGGGCCGGCCGCGAATACTTCACCAGCGGCGAATCCGCCGCCCGCCTCGCCCAGCGCCAGAAAGACCTCTTCCCGTGGGTGGACGAGCACACCCGCCTCATCGAGGCCGACCGCTGGCTCGACGGCGACACCCGCTTCGAGGCCGGCGGGCTGCACTTCCGGGTGAGCTTCCTCGGCCCCGCCCATTCATCCGAAGACCTGCTGGTGAGTGTCGAGGAAGACGGCGTGGTGTTCTGCGGCGACATACTGTTTGCCGGGCGCATCCCCTTCGTGGGCAGTGCCGACAGCAAGCGCTGGCTGGCCGCCATCGACGTGCTGGCCGGCCTCAGGCCGAAGATCCTCGTCACCGGCCACGGCCCCCACTCCAGCGACGCCGGCGCCGACCTGGGCCTCACCCGCGACTACCTGCTCTACCTGCGCGAGCAGATGGGCAAGGCCGTCGACGAGATGACGCCCTTCGAAGAAGCCTACGCCCGCACCGACTGGCGCCGCTTCAGCAAGGTCCCGGCCTTCGAGGCGGCCAACCGCATCAACGCCTACGGCACCTACCTGACGCTGGAGCGGGAATCCCTCGCCAAGTGAGCCGCAAGCCATGTTCGCCCGCCTGATCGCCCCGATGTCGGCTCCGGTTGTCGGCCTGATCGCCACCCTGTTGTTCACCACGCACACGGCGGCGGCGGGCCCGGCGCCGCTGCCGAGCCGGCTCCACGAAGCCGGCGGCCGGCCCGACCTGCTCTACGTGGTGCTGTTTAGCCTGCCCGACTGCCCCTATTGCGTGGCGGTGCGCCAGGCCTACCTGCCCGCGCTGCCCGACGACCCGCGCTTTCGCGAACGGGTGCGCATCCGCGAGGTGGGCATCGGCAGCGCCAAGCAGCTCATCGACTTCGACGGCCAGAAAACCAGCCACGCCGAAGTGGCCCGGCGCCTCAAGGTGAAGTTCGCGCCCACCGTGCTGTTCCTCGACGCCAGCGGCCAGCCCCGTGCCGAGGCCCTGCTGGGCGGCGACAGCGTGGGGCTGTACGGCGGCTACCTGGAGAAGCGCGTCATGCAGGCCCTCGAGGCGATCCCCAAGAGCCCTTAGCCGACGACTCGGAGGCAGGCCGCACCTGAGGCCGGTCAAGTTGCTGCGCCGGCCTCCCCGGGCCGGCGGGCCGATCGACTAGAATTTGTAGTAACGGTGGTTGAGCCAGGCCACCACGTGCTCCTCGTCTTCGGGAAACCAGCCGGTCTTGAGCTGGCTGCTGCAGAAGCTCACCTGGGCACCGAGCTGTGGCAGCGTCTTGACCCGGCGCGAGTCGCGCAGATAGATCTTCGAGCCATCGCCCCCCACCAGGCGCTGGTGGCAGGCCGCGCAGTTCTTTTCGGTGACCATCTTTTCGCCGAGCGCCGGGTCGCCCGCCCAGGCCGCAGCCGCCAGCAGGCCGGCGACGAAGGGCAGCAAGGTTTTCATTTTCATCATCAGCCTCTCTTGGGGTTGAACCGAACGAGTCTTACGGAGGAAGTATGAAACATTTTGCCGCCAGCGCCATGCTCGCGCTCTGCGCCCTGGGCCTCCCCGTGCAGGGGCTGGCCGGGGACGTGGACCCGGCCAGCGTGCCCGAGATCAAGCGTTCCAGGCTCCAGCTCTACCTCACCCCCAGGGAGGCTTACGAAGTCCTACGCAAGGACGCCGCGCACACCCTCTTTCTCGACGTGCGCACCCGGGCCGAGGCCATGTACGTGGGCATGCCCACAATGGCCGACGGCCTGGTGCCCTACGTCGAGCACCAGGAGCTGATGACCGACTGGGACGAACGCCGGCACATGTACCAGCTGATGGCCAACAGCGACTTCCTGCCCGAAGCCGAGGGCCGCCTGAAGGCCAAGGGCCTCACCAAGGCCGACCGGGTGATCCTGATCTGCCGCTCCGGCGACCGCAGCGCCCGCGCCGCCGACCTGCTGGCCAACGCCGGCTACACGCAGGTCTACAGCATCATCGACGGCTTCGAAGGCGACGCGGCCAAGGACGGCCCGCAGGCTGGCCAGCGCATCGTGAACGGCTGGAAGAACGCAGGCCTGCCCTGGACCTACAAGCTCGAGAAGCAAAAGATGTACTTCCCGCGCTGAGGCCTGGCGCGCCTGCTGCTTTGCACCAAACGGCCGAAGCCCGCTAAGCTACGGCTCTCTTTGGTGTTTCTGCTGCCCCTCATGTACCGACTCGCTCCCTCCCCGAGTGCCCGCGCCCGCATCGGCGCCGTGGCCATCGCCGCCCTCGCCTGCCTCGCCAGCCCAGCCCACGCCGGCAAGACGCTGGACGGCATCAAGTCCCGCGGCCAGCTGGCCTGCGGCGTGAGCACCGGCGTGATCGGCTTCGCCGCCGCCGACAGCCAGGGGCAGTGGCGCGGGCTCGACGTGGACGTCTGCCGTGCCCTCGCCGCCGCCGTGCTCGGCGACGCCAACAAGGTGCGCTGGGTGCCCCTCAGCGCCCAGCAGCGCTTCACGGCGCTGCAGTCGGGCGAGGTGGACATCCTGTCCCGCAACACCACCTGGAGCCTCACCCGCGACGCCGCCCTCGGGCTGCACTTCGCCGGGGTCACCTACTACGACGGCCAGGGTTTCATGGTCGCCAAGAAATCCAAGGTGAGCAGTGCCAAACAGCTGAAGAACGCCGAGATCTGCGTGCAGTCGGGCACCACCACCGAGAAGAACATGTCCGACTACTTCCGCGCCCAGGGCATCAAGGTGAAGCCGGTCGTGTTCGACAAGTTCGAGCCGTCGATCAAGGCCTTCTTCAGCGGGCGCTGCCAGGCCTACACCACCGACGCCTCGGCGCTGGCCTTCATCCGCGCCAAGGAAGCCCCCAACCCCGACGACTACACGGTACTGCCCGAGATCATCTCGAAAGAGCCCCTGGCGCCGGCCGTGCGGCGCGGCGACGACGAATGGTTCGCCATCGTCAAATGGACGGTCAACGCCCTGATCGAGGCCGAGGAGCTGGGCATCACCCAGGCCCGCGTCGACGGCCTCAAGGCCTCGCCCGACCCGGCCATCCAGCGCTTCCTGGGAGTTGGCGAAGACCTGGGCAAGAGCCTCGGCCTCGACCGCGACTGGGCTGCCCGGGCCGTCAAGGCGGTGGGCAACTACGGCGAGATCTTCAACCGCAACGTGGGGGCCGACTCGCCCCTCAAGCTGCCCCGCGGCCTCAACGCCCTGTGGAACAAGGGCGGCATCCTGTACGCCCAGCCGCTGCGCTGACCCATGGCCCCGCGCCACACCGCAAGGCTGGCCCAGGCGTTGATCCTGGCGGCCTTCCTCGGGCTGGCCGCACTGCTGGCCACGACGACCGCCGAGCACCTCGCCCAGCGCGGCATCCGCAGCGGCTTCGACTTCCTGCTCGAACCGGCCGGTTTTGCGCTGGGTGAAAGCCTGCTCGCCTTCGAGCCGGAGGATTCCACCCTGCGCGCCTTCGCCGCCGGGCTGGCGAACACCCTGCGCGTCGCGCTGCCCGGCGTGGGTCTGGCCCTCGCGGTCGGCATCCTCACCGGCTTCGCCCGGATGGGCGACAACCCGCTGCTGCGCGGGCTGGCGAGCGCCGCCATCGACGTCTTCCGCAACGTTCCGCTGCTGCTGCAGCTGCTGGCCTGGTACTTCATCCTCACCGACCTGCTGCCCGCGGCCGACGCGGCGCTGCGCCTCGGCCCCGGCGTCTACCTCAGCAAATCGGGGCTGGCCCTGCCGTGGTGGGGCGAACAGGGCTTCGAGACGCCCGAGATCGCCGGCTTCGGCATCGAGGGCGGCGCCCGCCTGACTCCGGAATACCTGGCGATGCTGCTCGGCCTGGTGCTCTACAGCGCGGCCTACATAGCGGAGACCCTGCGGGCCGCCGTCGAGGCCCTGCCCCCCGGCCAGCGCCTCGCCGCGCTGGCGATGGGGATGACGCCGCGCCAGGCCTTCCTGCTGGTGCTGCTGCCCCAGGCCTGGCGCGCCGCCCTGCCGCCCGTCACGAGCCAGCTCCTCAACCTGTTCAAGAACGCCTCGCTGGCGGTGGCGATCGGCTACCCGGACCTGGTGTCGGTGGCCGGCACCAGCCTCAACCAGACCGGCCGCGCCATCGAGTGCCTGTCGATCGTGATCGCCGTGTATCTGCTTCTGTCGCTTGCCGCCGCGGCGCTGAGCCGTCACCTGGAGGCCCGCAACCTGCGGGGCGGCCACGAATGAGCCGCCATGGCCTGCGCCGCCTGTTCGGCGACCCGCTCAATGCCGTGCTGAGCCTGGGTGTGCTGGCTGCCGCACTGGTTTGCCTGCCGCCGCTCGTCCGCTGGGGCCTTGTGAATGCCGTCTTCCAGCCCGACCCGGCCGCCTGCGAGGCTGCCCAGGGCCAGGGCGCCTGCTGGGGCGTGGTGGCCGAGAAGGCGCGTTTCATCGTGCTCGGCCGCTACCCGGCCGAGGCCCTGTGGCGCCCCGCGCTCGCTGCCGGGCTGATCGCCGCCAGCTGGCTCGTGGCGTCCTTCAGCCGGCTCTCCGGTGGCAGGCTGGCGGCCGTGCTGGCACTGCCGCCGCTGGCAGCTTTGCCCATCCTGGGCGGAGGCTTCGGGGGGCTCGAAGCCGTGCCCACCGAGCTGTGGGGCGGGCTGCCGCTCACGCTGCTGCTGACCGCCGCGGGCATGGCCGGCGCCCTGCCCCTGGGCATCGCGGTGGCCTATGGGCGGCGCTCGCGCCTTCCGGTGCTGCGCGGCATCCTCACTGGCTACGTGGAACTCGCCCGGGGCATCCCGCTGGTGGCGGCGCTCTTCGTGGCGTCCTTCCTGCTGCCACTGTTCTTTCCGGACGGCATGGCCCTCGACATGCTGTGGCGGGTGCTGATCGCCATCGTGCTGTTCGCCGCCGCCTATCTGTCGGAGATCATCCGGGGCGGGCTGCAGGCCGTGCCACCCGGCCAGCTGGACGCCGCGGCATCCCTTGGCTTCACGCCCTGGCAGGCCCAGCGGCACGTTGTGCTGCCCCAGGTGCTCTGCGCGGTCGCGCCGTCGCTCTCCAACAGCGCGATCGCGTTG
>JAKLLM010000032.1 GCA_023150125.1 Zoogloea sp. | reverse complement strand
CCTGATCCTCGCCAGCGGCTGCTCGACGCTGGCGGATGCGCGTGCCGCGCGGGGAGAAGGCACCACCCGAATCTACGACCGACCCTACGATCAGGTCTGGATGGCCGCCATTTCAACGGTGCGGGCGAGTGGACTCGCCTTGATCGTCGATAACAGATCAGAAGGGCTGATTCTTGCCCAGGGTGCTGCCGGCGCCTTCAGCTGGGGGGAAAACGTCGCGATCTATGTCGAAGACGCAGGCGGCAAGGTAAAAACCCGAGTGGAGATCATCAACAAACGGGCCTTGGCGACCAACATCACCGCACCCGACTGGGAGAGCCGGCTTTTCCGGGCCCTCGACACCCAGCTCACCTCGGACAAGCCCTGACAAGAAGGCCAGCCCACGGGCCGGGCTAGCGGAAAGCCCGCCCGTAGCTCAGGCGCCCGCCCCTGGCGCCAGACGCGTCCGACAACTCCAGCTTCAGTTCATGATGCTGGATGGCCTTTGCCAACCGCAGCGCCCAACCTGCCCGGCGTTCGCCATCCAGCGCATGTCGGCGATACTCCAGCCCCATGAGGGTCGAGTCATCCGGGCGCCAGGCGGCGAGGCCGCTCACACCGAAATACCCGCCAGCCCCCGCCGCGATGCCTGCATCCATGAAGAATCCGGCGATCAACTGCCGATGTTCAAGGGCGCCTCCCAGGCCGATCTCCCCCTGGGCATGACGACGCCCCTCCCAGAGCGCGCTCCCGTAACCCGACGAGGCCTTCCAGGAAAGCCGCTGGTTGAAGGCGCTCAGGGGCTGCAGGTTCATCGCGGAAAAAAGCGTGGCCTGGCCGACCCGCGTCGCACCCGATGATGCCTCGGTCTGGAGCCGGACATCCCCCAGGACGAGACTCGAGCGCCCATCCCCTACCCGCCCAGCGTCCCAGAAATCCTTGAATCCTGCCCGGAACCCCAGCTCCAGCAGGTTTTCATGCGCGCTGCGTGCGACGCCGACACTCACCCGCCTGAAAGCCTCGTCGACGGGGGGCGATGCCGGCGGGGCAAGCGGGCTCGGGGTGTAGCGGATCTGGCGTGTTTCCTGATAATCGCCAGGCGCCTGCCGGAGCCTGCGAAAGAGATAATCCCCCCGCAGGACGGCGAGTTCCGCAACCTGTGGATGCTGCAGCGCCGACGCAGCCCGGCGCCCACCGAGATATTCCGAGAATTCCTCCTGCTCGGACGCAGTCTGCCTGCCATGGAGTTCGCGGATCCTGGTATGCAGCGAGGGCAGGCGCTCCAGGCCAGCCCCCCAGGCGGGCTGATAGTGGCCGAATACATCCGCAGGGAATCGCTTTGGGCGCCCTTTCGGATAAAGACCCGCGGCAACCAGGAGATCTGCCAGCCGGCTGCTGCAATTCTGCGACGTGAAATAGTAGGGCAGCAGCACCTTGCGCATCTCGAAAAGCCGCAATAGGAGCCATTCGAGCTGCTCCGGCGTGGCGGGAATGTCCGCAATGTACAGATCCCGCTGCTCCCGGCGGTTGTACTGAAAAACAATCTGAAAAAAGGCGCTTCGCTGGTAGCGCCCAAGAAAGCCGCCATTCAAGCCCCGGATGGCATAGCCGAGAAAACCGTCGGATCCAGTCGTCTCGGCAAGGAACTGGACACTCTCCCACAGGGGCAGGGGCGTCTCGTCGTCCCCGACGATCAGGAAGACATGGCCGAAGGCCGAGGCCGGCGTATCCACCTGCTCCGTTGCATAGGCAATGCGGATCCTGCCCGGCCGGAAACCCTGCCGAAAAGCCGTAAGCTCGGCACAGCCGCCAAGGTCGAAGGCCGGCACGGGGCGATCACGATGGGTGGCCCGCAACCATTCATAGCGATAAGGAAACGCGCAGGCAAAGTCGCGCCCCCTGGCACTGTCAAGTATTGCGAGCGAGGCCGCGCGCTCAGCCTCGGCATTGAGCCGCCCTTCCGGGGTGACGAAAAAGAACGGGCTCACCACCGCGCTATGCCCGTTATCGGCAAACAGCACATCCTGCCAGTCAAGATCGGCGGGCGCGGTCAGCGCCAGCGTCGGGCCGGACAACAGGCTGCCCAGCAAAAAAAATCCCCCGCTAAGGCAGGGGATTACAAGTCTTGATATGTTCGAGATATTCAATTGGATCTCTGCTGCCGCGGGCCGTGTCGAGCAAGCTGGCTTCGGGCCATTCGGCACATCCCGCTTCTTTCCGGATCAGGGCCTGCAATGACCTGACAAGCACCGGATCCCCGGTCTGCCGCAGGGCATCGAAATACCGCAACACAAAGGATGTCAGACGCGCCTCGGGCTCAAGGTGGTCATGCGCCCGGTCGGTTCATTGATCGGCCTTGGGCTCCACCTTCTTGAGGCTGAACATGTAGGAATTGGGCACATATTCGAAGGCGGCACCGGTGATCATGTCGGTGGTGCTCAGGTCCCAGAAAATGTTGATGAGTGCGACCCCATCGTACTTTTTCTCGAGAACGCCAGTCTGGGTCTGATAGCCCTCTTTCTTGATCACGATGCTGTCGTAGGCATTCTTGCGCAGCTTGAGGGTGACGGGCGTCATCCCCATCAATTTACCGTCGATATGAACCTCCGCACCGGCAGGCTCGCTCTGGAAATTGACAGTCTGATCTGCTCCCTTGAACACGGTTGCGCAACCGGAAAGCATCAACGTGGCGGCAACGGCAATAGCAAGCTTTTTCATTATTATTCTCCATTCGTTCATAGACTCATTCGCGTCGCCCACAAGCACATGAGTGACGTTTGTCATTCTTGCACCATGCCAGCGAGCAGGCAATCCGAATGGGCGGAAAATGACGAAAAGCCAGGCCGCAACGTCGTATTCGGCACAAAGCAATTGCCTCTACCCGAAAAAGACAAGCACCCCGCCTCCAGACATGCCCGAGCCGGGTGCCAACCCACTCCGGCTGCGCCGCGGCAACCACCTCCCGGATCGCACCATTTCCTTGATCCATGCCCATTTACCCACCCCGCCCCCTCGGGCAGAATGCGCCGGACTTCGACTCTCCGGCCCCGCCTCCCCAATGCTCCAAGCCCACGGCCTTGCCTGCGATCGCGGTGATCGCCGCCTGTTTTCCGGCGTTGACTTTGCCGTCCCGGCGGGTGAGTGGCTGCAGGTAGAAGGCCCCAACGGCGCCGGCAAGACGAGCCTCCTGCGCATCGTGGCCGGCCTGGCCGCGGCGGCCGAGGGGCATCTCGAATGGGAAGGCCGGCCGGTGGCTGAAGCCCGCGACGAGTTCCACGCCCGCCTGCTTTATCTTGGCCACGCTCCGGCCATCAAGGACGACCTGTCGGCCCTCGAGAACCTGCAGATCGCCGCCGCCGTGGCGGGCCGCCCGCTGGACGAGGCCACCGCGCTGGCCGCGCTGCGCCGCATCGGCCTCGGCGGGCGCGAGGACCTGCCCAGCCGGGTGCTGTCCCAGGGCCAGAAGCGCCGCGTGGCGCTGGCCCGCCTGCTGTGCAGCCAGGCCCGGCTGTGGATCCTCGACGAGCCCTTCGTGGCCCTCGACGTGGCGGCGGTGGACCAGCTGTGCACGATCCTCGACGAACACCTCGCCCGCGGCGGCCTGCTGCTGTTCACCAGCCACCAGGCGGTGCACCTGGCGGGCAGCGGTGGCAACCTGAGGCTGGGCCGATGAAAGCCTTCGTCGCCATCGTCCGCCGCGACCTGCTGCTCGCCGCGCGGCGCAAGAGTGAGGTGCTCACCGCGCTGTTCTTCTTCATGATCGTGGTCAGCCTGTTCCCGCTGGGGATAGGCCCCGAGACCGCCATGCTGCGGCGCATTGCGCCGGGCGTGCTGTGGGTCGCCGCGCTGCTGGCCGCGATGCTGTCCCTCAATCGCCTGTTCGCCACCGACCACCAGGACGGAACTCTCGAGCAGATGGCGCTGTCTCCCACCCCGTTGGCGGTGCTGGTGAGCGGCAAGGTGCTGGCCCACTGGCTCACGTCGGGCCTGCCGCTGGTGCTGCTGGCGCCGGTGCTCGGGCTGCAGTTCGACCTTTCCGCGCGGGCGCTGGGGGTGCTGATGATCTCGCTCCTGCTGGGCACGCCGATCCTGTCGCTGATCGGTGCGATCGGCGCGGCGCTGACCCTCGGCGTGCGCGGCGGCGGTGTGCTGCTGTCACTGCTGGTGCTGCCCCTGTATATTCCGGCGCTGATTTTTGGCGCCGGCGCGGTCGAGGCCGACGTGGCCGGCCTGGGTGCCGGCGGGCACCTGTCGCTGCTCGGCGCGCTGCTGGCGCTGGGTGTGTTCTTTGCCCCCTGGGCCGCCACCGCCGCCCTGCGGATCGCCCTCGACTAGCCCCCCTGACTCCCCATTCCCCACTTCCCACTCCCTATGATCAACTGGTTCAAGTTCGCCTCGCCGGCCAGCTTCTACCCCCTCGCCGGGAAGCTGTGGCCGTGGTTCGCCGCGCTGGCCACGGCCTTCTGCGCCGCCGGGCTGTGGATCAGCTTCTTCGTCGCGCCCACCGACTTCCAGCAGGGCGAGGGCTACCGGATCATCTTCATCCACGTGCCGGCCTCGTGGATGTCGATGTTCATCTACTGCGTGATGGCCTTCTGGGCCGTGATCGGCATCACCTTCAACACCCGCCTGTCGGGCATGATGTGCGCGGCCCTGGCGCCCACCGGCGCGCTGTTCGCCTTTTTGTCGCTGTGGACCGGCGCCCTGTGGGGCAAGCCGATGTGGGGCACCTGGTGGGTGTGGGACGCGCGGCTCACCTCCGAGCTGATCCTGTTCTTCCTCTACCTCGGCTACATCGCCCTCACCTCGGCCATCGACGACCCGCGCCGGGCCGACAAGGCCGGCGCCATCGTGGCGCTGGTGGGGGTGGTTAACGTGCCGATCATCTATTTCTCGGTGAAGTGGTGGAACACCCTGCACCAGGGCGCCTCGGTGTCCCTCACCAAGGCGCCGAGCATGGCCACCACGATGCTGTGGGGCATGCTGCTGATGGCGCTGGCCTTCTGGATGTACAGCATCGCGATGAGCCTGTACCGGGTGCGGGCGATCATCCTCGAACGCGAACACCACGCCGGCTGGGTGGCCGAGCTTCCGGAGATGCAGCGATGAACTGGGGCAGCGCTTCCGAATTCTTTGCGATGGGGGGATACGGCCTCTACGTGTGGGGCAGCTTCGGCGTCACGTTTGCCGCCCTGCTGGTCGAAGCCCTGCTCGCCCGCAACCGCCTTGCCGACACCCGCCGCCTGCTGCGCCGGGAACTCGCCGCCGACCGCGAGGCTCTCACTGAGCACCCCAGCCGCCGCCCCTGACCCGGGCCGCGCCACCCGATCACCCAGGACCAATCCATGAAACCCCGCCAGAAACGCCTCGCCATCGTCGTGGGGGGCGTCGCCGCCATCGGCATCGCCGCCGCGCTGATCCTCAACGCCTTCCAGAGCAACCTTGTGTTCTTCTTCACCCCGACCCAGGTGGCCAGCGGCGAGGCGCCCCAGGGCCGGGCCTTCCGCATCGGCGGGCTGGTGAAGGAGGGCAGCCTGCAGCGCACCGACATCACCGCCCGCTTCGTCGTCACCGACACGGCCAAGGAGATCCCGGTGACGTACAAGGGCATCCTGCCGGACCTCTTCAGCGAGGGCAAAGGCGTGGTGGCCCAGGGCAGCATCGGGCCGGACGGCCTGTTCACCGCCACCGAGGTGCTCGCCAAGCACGACGAGAACTACATGCCGCCCGAGGCCCAGGCCGCCGTCGACAAGGCCCACGAAGCCTCCCGCACCCTCAAACAATAAGCAGGCCACGCCACCCATGATCCCGGAAATCGGCACCTTCGCCCTCGTCCTCGCCCTGCTGGTCGCCCTGGTGCAGGGCACGCTCCCGCTGATCGGCGCCCAGCGCGGGGTGGAGGCCTGGGTGGCGCTCGCGCGGCCGGCCTCGGCCACGCTGTTCCTGCTCATCGCGATCGCCTTCGGCTGCCTCACCGCGGCCTTCGTCGGCAACGACTTCTCGGTGCTCTACGTAGCCCAGCATTCCAACTCGCGGCTGCCGCTCGAATACCGCATCGCCGGCGTGTGGGGCGGCCACGAGGGCTCGCTGCTGCTGTGGGTGCTGATGCTGTCCCTGTGGGGGATGGCGGTGGCGGCCTTCTCGCGCAGCCTGCCCGACGACATGGTGGCGCGGGTGCAGGGCGTGATGGGCCTCGTCGCGGCGGGCTTCCTGCTGTTCATCCTGCTCACCTCCAGCCCCTTCGAGCGCCTGCTGCCCGGCGCCGACGACGGCCGCGACCTCAACCCGCTGCTCCAGGACCCGGGCCTGATCTTCCACCCGCCGATGCTCTACATGGGCTACGTGGGCTTCTCGGTGGCCTTCGCCTTCGCCATCGCGGCGCTGCTGTCGGGCCGGCTCGACGCCGCCTGGGCGCGCTGGTCGCGGCCGTGGACCACCGCCGCGTGGATCTTCCTCACCCTCGGCATCGGCCTCGGCTCGATCTGGGCCTACTACGAACTGGGCTGGGGCGGCTGGTGGTTCTGGGACCCGGTCGAGAACGCCTCCTTCATGCCCTGGCTGGTGGGCACCGCGCTGATCCACAGCCTCGCTGTCACCGAAAAGCGCGGCAGCTTCAAGAACTGGACGGTGCTGCTGGCGATCGGCGCCTTCTCGCTATCGCTGCTGGGCACCTTCCTGGTCCGCTCGGGGGTGCTGAGCTCGGTGCATGCATTTGCCTCCGACCCCAAGCGCGGCGTGTTCATCCTGATCTTCCTGGCGGTGGTGGTGGGCTCGTCGCTCACGCTGTTCGCCTGGCGGGCACCCAAGGTCAGCCTGGGCGGCGCCTTCGCGCTGGTGTCGCGGGAAACCCTGCTGCTCATCAACAACGTGCTGCTGCTGTGCGCCGCCGGCGCGGTGATGCTCGGCACCCTGTATCCGCTGGTCCTCGACGCCCTCAACCTGGGCAAGCTGTCGGTGGGCCCGCCGTATTTCAACGCGGTGTTTGCGCCGCTGATGGTGCCGGTGCTGCTCCTGATGGCCGCCGGGCCGGTGGCGCGCTGGAAGCAGGCCAGCCTCGCCGACATCATCCGCCCGCTGCGCGTGGCGCTGGCCATCGCGGCGCTGGCCGGCGTGGCGCTGCCCTTCGCCGCCGGTGAATGGTCGGCCGGGGTGGCGCTGGGGCTCGCGCTGGCGGTGTGGATCATCGGCGCCTCGCTGCTGCAGATCGCCGCCCGCCTCAAGTCGGGCCTGCCGCCGCTGGCCTTCTGGGGCATGCACGTGGCCCACATGGGCATCGCGGTGTGCGTGATCGGCATCGTGATGGTGAAGCACTATGAAACCGAGCGCGACGTGCGCATGGCCCCCGGCGACACCGTCGCCGCCGGCCACTACACGATCCGCTTCCTGGGCGTCGAGGGCGTCGAAGGCCCCAACTACAACGCCGCCCGCGGCAACCTGGAGCTCCTCGAAGACGGCAAGCTGGTGATGCCGCTGCACCCCGAGAAGCGCAAGTACCTTTCGTCCGCGATGCCGATGACCGAAGCCTTCATCGACCCGGGCCTGACCCGCGACATCTACGTATCGCTGGGCGACCCGCTCGAGGGCAAGGACGGCGCCTGGAGCGTGCGCGTGTATTACAAACCCTTCGTCAGCTGGATCTGGGGCGGCGTGGTGATGATGGCCCTGGGCGGCCTCCTCGCCGCCGCCGACCGCCGCTACCGCCTTACTGCCAAGGCCGCCAAGGCTGCCCGCCTGGCCGGCCAGGGAGCCGCCTCTTGAAACGTTTCCTGATTCCCCTCGCCGTCTTCCTGGTCCTGGTGGTCTTCCTCGCCGTCGGCCTCAAGCGCGACCCGCGCGAGGTGCCCTCGCCGCTGGTCGGCAAGCCGGCGCCCGAGTTCCGCCTCGACACCCTCGCCTCGCCGGGCAAACAGTTCTCGCCGGCCGACATGCGCGGCCAGGTGTGGCTGCTCAACGTGTGGGCCTCGTGGTGCGTGTCGTGCCGGGCCGAGCACCCGCTGCTGGTGGCCTTCGCGAAGCAGGGCGGCCTGCCCATCGTCGGCCTCAACTACAAGGAGCTGCGCGGCGACGGCGAGATCGACATGAAGAAAGTCCCCGCCGGCGAAGAGCCCGCCCTGGTGCGCCAGCGCGCCGGCGCCTGGCTGGCCCGCCACGGCGACCCCTACGCCCTGTCGGTGCTCGACATGGACGGCCGGGTCGGCATCGACTACGGCGTGTATGGCGTGCCCGAAACCTACCTGATCGACAAGAAGGGCATCATCCGCTTCAAGCAGATCGGCCCGATCACCCCGGAGGCACTCGAGCAGAAAATCCTCCCGCTCGCCAAGCAGCTCGCCGGGGAAGCCTCATGAAGCGCGCCCTCGCCTGCCTTCGCTCCGGCCTTCTCGCCGCTGCCATGCTCGGCGCCGCCGGCACCAGCCTCGCCGCCGATGCCACCCCGATGGCCGAAGACCCGGCGGTCGAAGCCCGCCTCGTCGTGATCTCCGAAGAGCTGCGCTGCCTCGTCTGCCAGAACGAAAGCCTCGCCGCCTCCCGCGCCGAGCTGGCCGAAGACCTGCGCCGCGAAGTCCGCAAGCTGATCCGCGACGGCAAGTCCGACCCGGAGATCCGCGACTACCTCGTCGCCCGCTACGGTGACTTCGTGCTCTACCGCCCGCCGGTCAAGCCGACCACCTGGCTGTTGTGGTTCGGGCCCTTCGTGCTCCTCGTCGGTGCGCTGGTCGGCCTCATCGCCTACCTGCGCCGGCGCAGCGCCGGCCTCGCCCCCGGCGCCCTGACGGCCGCCGACAAGGCCGCCGCCGAAGCCCTCCTCGCCGATCCAAGCCCCGACAACCAACCCAAGCACAAAGCATGACCGCCTTCTGGATCAGCTCCGGCCTGCTCACCCTCGCCGTCCTCGCCGTGCTGTGCTGGCCGCTGCTGCGCCGGCACGGCGGCGCGGGCGCCTCGCGCAAGGCCATCAACACCGCCATCTACCGCGACCAGCTCGCCGAGCTCGAGCGTGACCTCGCCAGCGGTGCGCTGTCCCAGGCCGACTACGGCAGCGCCCGCGACGAGCTCGAACGCCGGGTGCTCGAAGACGTGGCCGCCGACGCAGCCACCGCGGCGCCGGCTTCCCCGCGCCGCCTGCCGCGCACCGCACTGGCGCTGGCCGTCACCCTGCCACTCGCCGCAGCCCTGCTTTACGTCGTGCTCGGCACCCCGGCCGCCCTCGACCCCGCCGCCCGCGAAGGCCAGCAGGCCTCCGCCGCCGAGATCGAGAAAATGGTCGACACCCTCGCCGCCAAGCTCGAAAAAGACCCGGGCAACCTCGAAGGCTGGGCCATGCTCGGCCGCAGCTACATCGTCACCGGCCGCTTCGCCGACGCCGCCAGGGCCTTCGACAAGGCCGGCCCGGCGATGGAAGCCAGCTCCGAGCTGATGCTCCAGGTCGCCGAACTCTCCGCCGAGCTCAACGAAGGGCGCGTCGAAGGCCGCGGGCAGGAGCTCCTCCAGCGTGTGCTCAAGGCCGAACCGCAGAACCCCCAGGCCCTCGTGCTGGCCGGCACCGACGCCTTCTTCCGCAGTAACTTCGCCGACGCCGTGCGCCACTGGGAAACCGTACTGGCCATGCTCCCGCCCGACTCGCCCGACGCCCGCAACCTCGCCGCCGGCATCGAGAAGGCCAGGAGCCAGCTCGGCGCCGACAAGGCATCCGCCAAGCCCAAGGCCGGCGCAGAGGCCCCGACGGGCAAGGCGGTCAGCGGCCGGGTCGAGCTCGCCCCGGCCCTCAAGGCCAAAGCCTCGCCCGACGACGTGGTGTTCATCTTCGCCCGCGCCGCCGAGGGCCCGCGCATGCCGCTGGCCGTGGTGCGCACCCGCGTGGCCGACCTGCCGCGCGACTTCACCCTCGACGACAGCATGGCCCTCAGCCCCGACCTGAAGCTCTCGTCGGCCGGCAGCCTGCGCATCGAGGCGCGGGTCTCCAAGTCGGGCGACGCCGCCGCCAGGCCCGGCGACCTGCGCGGCGAGAGCGGCCCGGTGCAGCCCGGCGCCCGCAAGCTCGGCATCGTCATCGACAAGGTCGTCGAATAGGCCCCCGGCCAATCCGGCCCGGCCGGAGCCATAGGCTCCGGCTATGCAAGCTATGGCCATCTTCAATTGGCCAGCCGGCCGGGGCTCCCTTAACATCAATGGGCGATCTGGTTTGGCCGCTCAACGGCAAGGTTTCCGCCAGATCGGCTGTTTGTCATTGAACGGCGCGCCGGGGCACAAAAAAGCCCCCAATACCCAACAGAGATTTAATCCCGGCGCAGCCTTTTTCCCCTGACACTCCCTGGCTTTCCCCCTGGAGCCGCCCCATGCGCGCTGCCAACCTGTTCGCCGACATCCCCCCGCCGGCCGCCGACGAACACTTCGAGACCCTCCTCGCCAGGCCCGGCCTGCACATCGAACGCATCCTCTCCCACCGCCACGCCAGCCCGCCCGGCTTCTGGTACGAGCAGCCCGACGACGAATGGGTGCTGCTCGCCAAAGGCTGCGCCGAGCTCGAGTTCGACGACGGCCGCCGCCAGGCCCTGGCCCCCGGCGACTGGCTGCTGATCCCCGCCGGCTGCCGCCACCGGGTCGCCGCCACCGGCCCCGATACCGTGTGGCTGGCGGTACACACCGGCCCCTGAAGCCCAACGGCTCCCATCGAGGCAGCCACCCGGCGTATCCTTGCGGCTCCCCTCAACCGGAGCCCGATCCATGATCCGTCGTACCCTCTGCAGCCTTGCCGTCGCCATCGGCGCCAGCCTCGTCCCGTTCTCGCCGCTCATCAGCCCGGCCTTTGCCGAAGCCGCCCCGCAGCAGGCCCAGGTCCCCGGGTATTACCGCATGGCGCTGGGCAACATCGAGATCACCGCCCTCTACGACGGCTACGTCGATCTCGAAGCCAAGCTACTGCAGGGCGCCAGCAAGGCCGAGGTGCAGCGCCTGCTGGCGCGCCAGTTCCTCGCCGGCGAGAAGGTCCAGACCGCCGTCAACGCCTACCTCATCAACGCCGGCGGCAAGCTGATTTTGGTGGACGCCGGCGCCGCCAAGGCCTTCGGCCCGACCCTCGGCTTCGTCGGTGAGCAGCTCCGCGCCGCCGGCTACAGCCCCGACAAGGTGGACGTGGTGCTCCTCACCCACCTCCACGCCGACCACGTGGCCGGCCTCCTCGACGCCGCCGGCAAGCCCCTGTTCCCCAACGCCGAGATCCACGTCGATCAGGGTGAAGCCGACTTCTGGCTGTCCGAAGCCAACGCCGCCCAGGCGCCGGAAGCCTTCAAGCCCTTCTTCGCGCTCGCCCGCCAGTCGGTCGCACCCTACCAGGCCGCCGGCAGGTTCAAGCCCTTCCGGGGCGAGGCCGATTTTGGCGGCGTCACCGCCGTGCCGTCCCACGGCCACACCCCGGGCCACACCAGCTATCTGGTCGAATCCGGCGGCCAGCGCCTGCTGATCCTGGGCGACGCGGTGCACAGCCACGCGGTGCAGTTCATCCGCCCGGAGGTGGCCATCGAATTCGACAGCGACAAGAAGGCCGCCGTCGCCGCCCGCAAGAAGCTCTTCGCCTGGGCCGCCAAGGAAAAGCTGCTGGTCTCCGGCATGCACCTGCCCTTCCCCGGCATCGGCCACGTGCGTGCCGAAGGCCGGGGCTTCGCGTGGGTTCCAGTGGAGTACAGCCCGATCCGCGGCAAGTAAGCCAAGCACTCCGCCGGCCACTTTCAAGTTGCCGGCGGATGATCCACACTGGATTCATCGGCACCCGTCGCGAGCAGCCAAACCGGGGAGAATCAAGAATGGGCACCAGGGAAACGCAGTTCCTGCGCCAGCTGGAACGTGACGAACCGCGCCTGCAGACCCGCCTGAGGGCGGTGTGGGCCCTATTCACCGCGCTGAAGCGGGCGCTCCTCCAGGCCCTCGAGCAGGGTGACGAAGCCCGGGCCCGGGCGCTCGCCGAGCAGATCCGCGCCCTGATCGCCGGGCATCAGTCTTCCCCGCGCCGGCTCGTGCTCAAGAGCCCGAAGCCGGGCCAGGCGATGCGGCCGGGGGCTGGGCTGGTGATCCTCACCGACAAGAGCCGGACAAAGCAAGGCCTGGTGGTCCGAAACAGCAAGCTCAATCAAACCCCCAGGCAGGCGCCTCGGCAGACCATCCGCCTCCCGTCGATCACGGGAGGCGGCAGCCCGGGCGGCGGGACGGTTCGGCTCCTACCCAGCGCGGGCACCTCGGCCACCCCGCGGATCACGATACTCACCCACGACGCCTCCCGCGCCGAAACGCAGCCGCGCCTCGGCAAGGGCTTTGCTGCCGACCACGGCTTCGCCTACATCGGGCAGGCCGGCAGCCAGGCCTTCGACGAGCTGATCGCGCAAGCCGCCCGGCCCGGCCGCCGCGAGCTGGCGTTCAAGGTGGAGCTCTCCAACCTTGAGCTCACTACCCCGGACATCCCGGCGGACGACACCCCTTTCAACCCGCCGCCGCCCGTCGACTTCCAGTTCCGCCTCGAAGGCAGCGACGCCCGCGGCAGCGCCGTGGCCCTCGGCGGCAAAGCCGATCTCGTCTTCTTCCTCGGCGCCCTGCGGGCCGAGAGCCTCGCGACGGCCTCCGGTGCGCAGCTCGACCAGGCCATCGAACATGGCGGCACGCTGGGCGTGATGCTGGTGCCGGTCGGCTACGACCTGAGCGACGGCACGCCCTGCCGCCAGACCGCCCAGATCGTCGCGCGCCGCCTGGACCCGGAGATCTGCTTCCCGCTGGAGGCTGGCCGGCTCGCCAACCCCGCCGCCGGCGCCTGGGCCTACCTCGACCTCGACGGCGTGCAGCTGGGCAGCTTCTTCCTCGAAATCCCCGTCGTCGCGGCCAATGCCTCGGTTGTCATGCCGGCCGCGCCGCGCCACATCGACCTCGACAGTGACGGCCAGCCGGTCGGCGCCCAGCTCGTCTTCCGCGGCAAGGGCGGCGCGCTCAACGTGAGCTACGCCAACAACGCGAGCGGCTTCAGCGACGTGCGCACCCTCGGCACGCTGGCCCCGGCGAGCCTCGAGCAGGCGGTTGCGGTGTTCAAGAGCAGCGTCGACAGCGTCCCGGGCGACGCCCTGTGGTCCTACCTCACCGACCCCTTCCAGCAGCAGCCCACCCCGAACCAGCAAAAAAGCCTCGACGGGATGTTCCTGACCATCGCCCGGGCCGGCTGGGACCTGTGGACAAGCCTCACCGCCGACCCGGACCTCGCCGACTTCCTTCGCGACATCAACAGCCTGCCCTTCAACTCGCGGGTAGGGGTGGTCACCGACTCGGTGTTCATCCCCTGGGAGATGATCTACCCCGAAAACCCCGACGCCCAGGCGGTCAAGCCGGCGCTGCTGTGGGGCGCCCGCTACCTCTTCCACACCACGCTGCCCGAAGACCGCAACCTCAGCCGGGACAAGAAGGCCCACCTGGCCGCCGCCCCCGGCGCCAGCCTGTGCGTCAATCCGGCCATCGACAACGATTTCGCCGGCGTCTCGCCGCTGCCGGCCGCATCCCACCGCACCTGGGCCGCCCAGGCGCGGCTGCAGCACATCCCCTGCGACGAAGCCGACCCCGCGGCGGCCCGGGCCCTGCTGATGGGCAACGGCACCGAGCCCTCCCACAAGTGGATCTACCTGTTCTGCCACGGCCTGGGCGGCGCCGGCAACGCCATCGACCTGGGCGGAACGCCGCCCAACCTCATCAAGCCCGCCAACCTGGCCGGCACCCCGCCCTTCGACGGCCGGCCCATCGTCTTCCTCAACTCCTGCGGCTCCGGCGCCCACAGCGCTCTGGCGCTCACCAACTTCTACACCACCTTCCGGCGCGACAAGCAGGCCCTCGGCCTGATCGGCACCAGCTGCCCGGTGCCCGCCACCACCGCCGCCGCCATCGGCCAGCGGATCAGCAGCCTGTACCTCGACGGCAGCCACGACCTCGCCTCGGCCGTGCACACGGCACGCCGCGAACTCATGGCGCGCCACATCCCGATCGGGCTTTTCTACACCGTGCACGCCCCCGGCGACGTCCGCGCCCGGGCCTGACCAAGGAGCATTCCATGAGCGCCAAACCCGTCGTGATCGTCATCAGCGACCTGCACCTGGGCGGCGGCAGCGCCGACCCGGGCGACGACCACGTGTTCGACCAACAGCAGCTGGCCGGCTTCATCGACAGCCTGCGGGCCTCCGACGACGGCCAGGCCGGCCGCATCGAGCTCTACATCAACGGCGATTTCCTCGAGTTCGCCCAGGTGGGGCAGCACCTCTACACCCTGCGCTCGGCCGACGCCTGGTGCTCGGAGGGCGAATCCCGCGCCAAGCTGAGGCTGATCCTCGACGGCCACCCGGAGGTCTTCCGGGCGCTGAAGGCCTTCAGCACCGCCGGCAACCGGGTCACCCTGGCCGCCGGCAACCATGACGTGGATTTGTTCTGGGAAGGCGTCCAGGCCGACCTGCGCGCCGCGGCCGGGCCCATCGATTTCGTCCTCGGTGCCGACTGGACCAGCCGCTTCGACGGCCGCCTGCGCATCGCCCACGGCCACCAGCACGACCTCGCCAACCGGTTCCGGCACTGGGCCCAGCCCTTCGTCAGCGGCCCCGACGGCCAGAAGCGGCTCGAGATGTGCCCCGGCACCCTGTTCATGGTGAAGTTCGTGAACTGGCTGGAGGGCAACTACCCCTTCGCCGACAACATCAAGCCGGTGAGTGCCCTGTGGCGCGTCCTGGCCAGGGAAAACACCCTCGGCCTGGCGAGCATCGGCTGGATGCTCGCCCGCTTCGCCGCGCGCCACCCGGGCGTGACGATGGGCGGCAAGGCCGACGCCACCAACCTGCCCCAGCAACTGGTGGAGATCATGCGCGCGGACGACGCCATCGGCAGCACGCTCCGCAGCTGGTACCGAAAGTATCTGGATGGCAGCGCCAGCGACGACCAGATCGACACCGCGCTCGGCGGCCCGGAGCAGCTGGAGGCGTTGATCATCGCGGTGATGGGCAGCGAGCCCGCCGGCGCCTGGGAATCCGCGCTCGCCAAGGCCCGGATCGTTCGCACCCTGGGCGAGGAAAAGGGCAAGGGCACCCTGCAACTGGCCGAATCCCAGAAGGTGGACGACAAGCTGCTCTTCCGGGGGGTGGCGAAGGCCGAGCTCACGCGGGCGGCCAGCCCGGCCGAGGTGGTCGTCCTCGGCCACACCCATTGCCCGGACGACTGGCACTGGGACGAGCTGCCCGGCAAGCGCTACTTCAACCCGGGCTCCTGGACGCGCTACGCCGAGATCGACAAGCAGGCCAGGCTGAGCCTGGCCGACCTGAAGGACGAAGCGGCCTTTCCGTACGCCCTCAATTACGTGCGCATCGCCACCAGCCCAGCCGGCCTGGATGCGCAGATGCAGGCCTACGCCCGCTGCGAAGGCGGGCTGTAGGCCGGCAGACGGCTGCTTACAGCCCGGCGTCGGCGCGCAGGGCGGCCGCCTTGTCGGTGGTCTCCCAGGTGAAATCCACCTCCTCGCGGCCGAAGTGGCCGTAGGCCGCGGTGCGCGAGTAGATCGGGCGCAGCAGGTCGAGGGTGGCGATGATGCCCTTCGGGCGCAGGTCGAAGTGCCGCTGCACCAGCTCGACGATCTTCTCGTCGGACACCTTGCCGGTGCCGAAGGTCTCGACCATCAGGCTCACCGGCTTGGCGACGCCGATGGCGTAGGCCACCTGCACCTCGCAACGCTCGGCGAGG
>JAKLLM010000031.1 GCA_023150125.1 Zoogloea sp. | reverse complement strand
CTACAAGCGCTCTGGCGGCACAGGCCACCGAGGCTTGCTCAATCAACATTCACCACTCGCAGAACCCACTCGAAAGTGGCTTCGGCTAAAACTGGCGCGCCCGGCAGGATTCGAACCCACGACCCCTTGGTTCGTAGCCAAGTACTCTATCCAACTGAGCTACGGGCGCGTTGAAGAGCCGAGATTATACATGCGCTCGCAGAAATTGGAAGCCCTTCGACGAATTTCTGTGATTTTCTTTAGGGGCCCCGTCTTGCCAGGGCGAAAACAGCCTCGCAAACGCTTTGCTGCACCGCACAAAATAGCTACAATAAAATCTCGAGATTTTTAAAACCCTATATCGCAAGCCGTTTCGAGGAGAGTTCTGATGGGCACCCAAGCCGGCAATCGCCTGCACAAGATAGTCATCGTCGGCGGAGGTGCCGGCGGCCTCGAGCTCGCCACCCGCCTGGGCGACACCCTTGGCCGCCGTGGCAAGGCCGACATCACGCTGATCGACCGCAGCCGCACGCACATCTGGAAGCCCAAGCTCCACGAGATCGCCGCCGGCAGCATGGACATCGGCGACCACGAGGTGGGCTACCTGGCCCAGGCCCACTGGCACCACTTCCACTTCCGCATCGGCGAGATGACCGGCCTCGACCGGGCGAAACGCCTGGTCCATGTGGCGCCCTTCGTCGATGCCGACGGCCAGGAGGTCACCCCTGCCCGCTCCTTCCCCTACGACACCCTGATCATCTCGGTGGGCAGCCAGAGCAACGACTTCGGCACTCCGGGCGTGCGTGAGAACGCGATGAAGCTCGAAACCCCGGCCGATGCACGGCGCTTCCATGTGCGCATGGTCAATGCCTGCGTGCGCGCCCACGCCCAGGGCACGCCGCTGCGGCCGGAACAGCTGCATGTGGCGATCATCGGCGCCGGCGCAACGGGCGTCGAGCTGGCCGCCGAGCTGCACCACACCACCCGCGAGGTGGTGGCCTACGGCCTCGACCGCGTCGACGCCGACAAGGACATCAAGCTGTCGGTGATCGAAGCCGCCCCCCGCGTGCTGCCGGCCCTGCCCGAGCGGCTGTCGAGCTCGACCGAGAAGCTGCTGCGTTCCCTCGGTATCGACGTGCATACCAACGCCCGGGTGGCCGAGGTGCAGCCCGGTGGCGTGCGCCTCGCCGACGGGCGCCTGCTGCCGGCCGAGCTGGTGGTGTGGGCCGCCGGCGTGAAGGGCCCGGAGTTCCTCACCCGCCTGGACGGCCTCGAGACCAACCGGATCAACCAGCTCCTCGTCCGCCAGACCCTGCAGACGACGCTGGACGACGACATCTTCGCGCTGGGCGACTGCGCCGCCTGCCCGTGGCCCGAGAAGAACGGCTTCGTGCCGCCCCGCGCCCAGGCTGCCCACCAGCAGGCTTCGCACCTCCTCAGGCAGATCCGCCGGCGCCTGGGCGGCAAGCCGCTGCAGGACTATCGCTACAAGGATTTCGGCTCGCTGGTGTCGCTGGGCGAGTTCAGCACCGTCGGCAACATGATGGGCGGGCTGGCCAGGGGCGACCTGTTCATCGAAGGGCGCTTCGCCAGGCTGATGTACACCTCGCTCTACAAGATGCACGAACTGGCCCTGCACGGCTGGGTCAAGGTGGCCCTCGACACGCTGGCGCGGATGATCACGCGGCGCACCGAGCCCCACGTCAAGCTGCACTGAGCAGCGGGGCCGGCACGCAGCCGCGGCATCGACCCGGAATTCACCCCGGCCCTCGGCCGGGGCAGCCTTTAAGGCAGGCTCAGAAGATGAGCCACCAGTCGGCGTCGGACTCGGTCATGTCGGCGACCTCCTCGGCGGCATTGATGGCTTCCCGGGCCTGGAACAGGCGATCCACGATCGAGAAGAAGGCATCCACCACCCGCGGGTCGAACTGCTGGCCGCGCCGCTCGCGGATCATCTCGAGGATCTGCGCGTCGTGGTGCGCCTTGCGGTAGCAGCGGTCGATCGAGAGCGTATCGAAGAAATCGGCCAGGGCCACGATGCGCCCCGACAGCGGGATCAGCTCACCAACGAGGCCCTGGGGATAGCCGGCACCGCTGAAATGCTCGTGGTGCGCCATCGACACTTCGGCCGCCAGCTGCAGCACCGGCGCCTCGGAGCCGGCCAGGATGCTCGCGCCTATCCGCGGATGCTCGCGCATCAGGCGCCACTCGTCGGAGGTCAGCGGCCCCGACTTGCGCAGGACGCTCTCGTGGATGCCGATCTTGCCGATATCGTGCATCTGGGCGGCCTTGTAGAGGATCTCGCAGTATTCGGGCGGGCAGCCCATGGCCTCCGCGATCATCGCCGCAAAGGCACCGACCCGCTGCATGTGCGCGCCGGTCTCGCCGTCCTTGTGCTCGGCGGCCCGGGCGAGGCGGAACAGCGTCTCCTGGTGGGCCTGCTCGAGGGCGCGGAAGGCCTCGTCGCGCTGCTTGCGCACGTCCTGCAGCTCGCCCATCAGGCGATTGAGCTGCGCGCGGGCGGCAGCAGCCTCGCGCCCCTCCCCCGCCACGCCGCCTGCGAATGCCCTGTCGGCACGCTCGAGGCTTGCTGCGGGCTCCGCGTGGATTGAAGAATCGACTGCGCTGGTCTTGCTGTTCATGATGTGCTCCTCGTTGAGGCCGTCCCGCCCGCCGTGGCCCTGTGCCGGGGCGCTCCCGGGCGCCTCGAGGCCCGCCGGAAGGCCCGGATGACTACGGACAGCTTATCAAGCCTGTCTTGAGCGCATTCTAGTGATATTCTCATTTTTGATGTTTCACGAAACGTCAAAGAGAATGTAGGGAAATCGCTTATCCGAAGTGGCATCGTGCGCTCCTTCACGCTGCCGAAGGGCCGTGTCCGCCAGGCTGAGGCGCGGGCATGAAAAAGGCGACCCGCAGGTCGCCTTCTTTGCCCGGCCAAGCCGTCGGGCCGGCCGATACCTGCGCGGAAGCCGCTTCAGTTCACGGCGTCCTTCAGCTTGGAACCGGCGGAGAACTTCGGCTGCTTGGAGGCAGCGATCTGGATCTCTGCGCCGGTCTGCGGGTTGCGCCCGACGCGCGCAGCACGCTCGCCCACGGAGAAGGTGCCAAAACCAACGAGAGTCACGCTCTCACCCTTGGCCAGGGCTTCGGTGATGATCTCCATCACGCCGTCCACGGCACGGCCGGCATCAGCCTTGGTCAGACCACTCTTGCCCGCCAGCGCTTCGATCAGTTCAGTCTTGTTCATAGCTCGTCTTGTGTAGATGAAAGAAATGGGTGGATACAGGAGCCTCAACAGGTGACGCCCGGTGCCGCCGCTGCGCACCACACCACCCGCGCCCGATAGCTTACCCTGCCCGCCCCTGCCTGTGGCACGAATATGGAGGTTTTCGCCCCATTTTGGCCGTGCAGCAATGCACGAAACCGATATTTCAAATGGATGCCAGCTCGCGCAGACGCTCCAGCGCCTCCTCGATGCGCTCGACCGCGACCACCCGCATGCCGGGAATTTCGTGCTTGGGCGCGTTGGCCTTGGGCACCAGCGCCACGCTGAAGCCGAGCTTGGCGGACTCCTTCAGGCGCTCCTGGCCCCGCGGCGCGGGGCGGATCTCGCCGGCCAGCCCGACCTCGCCGAACACCACCAGCTCACGCGGCAGCGGCCGGTTGGTGAGGGACGAGACGATCGCCAGCAGCACCGCCAGGTCGGCCGCCGGCTCGGCGATCTTGACGCCGCCCACCGCGTTCACGAACACGTCCTGGTCGAAGCACACCACCCCCGCGTGGCGATGCAGCACCGCCAGCAGCATCGCCAGCCGGTTCTGCTCGAGGCCCACCGACAGGCGCCGCGGGCTGGGGCTGTGGGCGCTGTCGACGAGGGCCTGGATCTCGACCAGCAGCGGCCGCGTGCCCTCCTGCGTCACCAGCACGCAGGAGCCCGACACCTGCTGCCCGTGCTGGGACAGGAAGATCGCCGACGGGTTGGAGACGCCCTTCAGCCCTTTTTCGGTCATCGCGAACACGCCGAGCTCATTGACGGCCCCAAAGCGGTTCTTGAAGGCCCGAACCAGGCGGAAGCTGGAGTGGGTGTCGCCCTCGAAGTAGAGCACCGTGTCGACGATGTGCTCCAGCACCCGCGGGCCGGCCAGGGTCCCGTCCTTGGTGACGTGGCCGACCATGATCAGCGTGGTGCCGCCCTGCTTGGCAAAGCGCGTGAGCTGGGCCGCGCACTCGCGCACCTGGGCCACCGAGCCGGGCGCCGAGCCGAGGGTTTCGGAATAAACAGTCTGGATCGAGTCGACCACCGCCACGTCGGGCTTCACGTCGCGCAGGGTGGCGAGGATGCGCTCGAGGTTGATCTCGGGCAGCAGCTGCAGGCCACGGGCGTCGAGCTGGAGGCGGGCCGCCCGCAAGGCCACCTGCTCGGCGGATTCCTCGCCGCTCACATACAGTGCCTTGAGGCTGCCAGAGAGCAGCGCCAGCGCCTGCAGCAGCAGCGTGGACTTGCCGATGCCCGGGTCGCCGCCGATCAGCACCACGCCGCCGGGCACCAGCCCGCCGCCGAGCACCCGGTCGAACTCGTCGATGCCAGTGGGCACGCGGGAGGTTTCCCGCGGGCGGATGTCGGCCAGGGTCTGCAGGCGCCCGCTGTCGCCGGCCAGCGCGGAGAAACGCTTGGCCACCGGCGCCTCGGGCTCCACCACCGACTCGACGAGGGTGTTCCAGGCCTGGCAGTGGGGGCACTGGCCCTGCCAGCGGGGCGACTTGCCGCCGCATTCGGAGCAGACGTGAACGGTCTTCGGCTTGGCCATCAGGCGTCTGCGCCCCGCACCGACACCGGCACCCGGGGCGCCAGCGCACAGAAGAGCTCGTAGCTGATGGTGCCCGCCGCGGCGGCCACCTCGTCGGCGGCGAGGCCTTCGCCCCACAGGGTGACCGGCGTGCCGACGCCGGCCTCGGGCAGATGCGAGAGGTCGCAGGCGAGCATGTCCATCGACACCCGGCCCAGCGTGCGGGTGCGCCGCCCGCCCACCAGGATGGGCGTGCCGGTGGGCGCGTGGCGCGGGTAGCCGTCGGCGTAGCCGCAGGCCACCACGCCGACCCGGGTCGGGCCGTCGGCGACGAAGGTGCCGCCATAGCCGACCCGCTCGCCGGCAGTGATCTCCTGGACGCCGATGATCTCGCTCGACAGCGTCATCACCGGGCGCAGGCCGAGGGCCTCGGCGCTCTGCAGGTCGGGCATCGGCGAGCCGCCGTAGAGCATGATCCCCGGCCGGGCCACCTGCCCCACCGCCTCCGGAAAGCGCAGCAGCGCCGCCGAGTTGGCCAGGCTCACCGGGTAGTCGAGCCCCGCGCTGATGCGCCGGAAGGTGGCCAGCTGGCCGGCTACGCCCACCTCGTCGTCGGCGTGGGCGAAGTGGGTCATCAGCGTGATGCCGCGCACCGCCGGCAGGGCCCGCAAGCGGGCCAGGGCCGGGGCGAAGGTGTCGGCGGTGAAGCCGAGGCGGTTCATGCCGGTGTTGATCTTGACGAGCACGTCGATCGGCCCGGCCAGGGTGGCGCGCTCCAGCATGCCGAGCTGGGCTTCGCCGTGGATCGCCGGGGTGAGGCCGAGGGCCTGCACCTCGGCCAGATCGGCCGGCTCGAAGAAGCCTTCGAGGAGCGCGATCGGCGCGGTGATGCCGGCCTCGCGCAGGGCCCGCGCCTCGGCCAGGTCGAGGAGCGCGAAGCCGTCGGCCACGCCGCCGAGGGCCTGGATCGCCCGCCCGATGCCGTGGCCGTAGGCGTTGGCCTTGACGACAGCCAGCGCCCGGGCGCTGCCGGCCTTGTGCCGGGCGAGAAGATAATTGTGGCGCAGGGCCTCGAGGTCGATGGAGGCGCGGATGGGACGGGGCATGGCGAGACCTGGAGCTAGGGGTTTCTGTCGGCCGACAGGCGGGCGATCTCTTCGATGACGAAGTCGGCGAAGGTGTTGACGAGACGGGAGCGGAACTTGTCCTTGAGGACGATGACTTCGAGCGGAGTATATAGCGGCGGGTCGAGGGAGACGCCCACCAGCGTGCCGGCCCGGATCTCGTTGAGGATCGCCGCGCGGGAGGCGATGGCGTAGCCGAAGCCGTGCGCAACCAGGTGCTTGACGGTGTCGAGGCTGCCCAGCTCGGCCGCCACCTCGAGCTCTTCGGGCGCCACGCCAGCCGCCGCGAAGAACTGGTCCACCAGCTCGCGGATCGCGTTGCCCGGCTCGCGGTGGAGCAGCGGCAGCGCGGCCAGCTGCTCGGCCCTGACCGACTTCTCGCCCGCCAGCGGGTGGCCCGGCGGGACGATCAGCAGCAGTTCGTCACGCCCGGCCTCGCGGCGCTCGAGGGTCGGCTGGTCGGTGACGATCTCGATGAGACCCACGTCGAGGTTGCGGTCCATCACCCGGTTCTCGACCAGCTGCGAGTTGCCTACCGAGACCCGCGGCACGACCCGCGGGTAGCGGCGCTTGAAGCCTTCGATCAGCCACGGCAGCCAGTAGGCGCCGATGGTGGTGCTGACGCCCAGCTGCAGAACGCCCGACAGCTCGTCGGTGAGCTCGGAGACGCGCATCTCCATCTCGTCCGACAGCCCGAGGATGCGCTCAGCGTAGGCCATCACCAGCTCGCCGGCGGCGGTGAGGGTGACCCGCCCGTGGCCCCGGTCGAACAGGCGGGCGTTGAACTCTTCTTCCAGCTGCTTGACCTGGAAGGTCACTGCGGGCTGGGTCATGAACAGCGCTTCCGCAGCCCGCGTGAACGAGCCGTGGCGTGCAACCGCGTGGAAAACCTGAAGGCGACGATCGGCCATGGATCATAAACGTGACTTATGGATGGCTATATTGGAGCACAACATTGATCCAGTCGCCAGAAGAGCGCAGGGCCTTCGTGGTATAAAGCGCGGTCCGTCAAATTCACCGAGCTTCCGTTCGCCCGCGATGCCTTTCGGTTTCTACATGATCATGGCCGCGCAGTTCTTTTCTGCGCTCGCCGACAATGCCCTGCTGATTGCATCCATCTACATGCTGCGGGAGATGCAGGCGCCGCAGGAATACGAGCCCCTCCTGAAGCTCTTCTTCACGGTTTCCTACGTGCTGCTGGCGGCCTTCGTCGGTGCCTTCGCCGACTCGATGCCCAAGTGGCGGGTGATGCTGATCAGCAACACCATCAAGATCGGCGGCTGCTCGCTGATGTTCTTCGGGGTGCACCCGCTGGCCGCCTACGCGGTGGTCGGCCTCGGCGCGGCGGCCTATTCGCCGGCCAAATACGGCATCCTGACCGAATACCTGCCGGCGCGCCTGCTGGTGGTGGCCAACGGCTGGATCGAGGGGCTCACGGTGGGCGCCATCATCCTCGGCACCCTGGTCGGCGGCGTGCTGATCAAGCCGGACATCGCCTCAACCCTGCTGTCCCTCAACCTGCCCTACATCGACACCGTCCCCGAGATCGCCCTGTGCGTGATCGGCGCGCTCTACGTCATCGCGGCCCTCTTCAACCTCAAGGTACCAGACACCGGGGTCGACCATAAAGCGCTCAAGTCGAACCCGCTGTATCTCATCCACGACTTCAACCACTGCCTCAAGCTGCTGTGGCGGGACAAGCTGGGCCAGATCTCCCTCGCCACCACCACACTGTTCTGGGGTGCCGGCGCAACGCTGCAGTTCATCGTGATCAAGTGGGCCGAGCAGGCCCTGCAACTCGACCTCTCCAAGGCCTCGATGCTCCAGGGCGTGGTGGCGGTGGGCGTGGCCATCGGCGCCGTGCTGGCCGCCCGGATGGTGTCGATGCGTTCGGCGGTGCGGGTGATCCCGCTGGGCATCGCCATGGGCATCATCGTCAACGTGATGATCTTCGTCACCGACATGCCCGTCGCGATGGGCCTGATGGTGCTGATCGGCGCCCTCTCCGGCTTCTTCGTGGTGCCCATGAACGCCCTGCTGCAGCACCGCGGCCACATCCTGATGGGCGCCGGACACTCCATCGCGGTGCAGAACTTCAACGAGAACCTGTCGATCCTGGTGATGACCGGGCTGTACGCCTTCCTCATCCGTTCCGGCTTCTCGATCAACACCGTCGTGGTGGCCTTCGGCCTGTTCGTGGCCGGCACCATGTACCTCGTCAAGCTGCGCCACGAGGCCAACCAGCGTCAGTTCGACTCGGTGGCCCAGCTCGACGACGTCCGCCACTGACCCGGGCCGCCCACAACCATTTTCCAGGGCCCCGCCGGGGCCCTTTCCACGGAAACCGACATCCATGCACGCCATCATCGAGCCCACCGCCACCGACCTCCACTGCCACCTGAGCGGTGCGCCCGGCAGCCTGCACCTCGACCGCGCCGATGCCCTCACCCGGCTCCAGGCCTGGGGCGAGCGCTGTGCCAAGGCCGTCGAGGCCAATGACGACGATGCCCTCCTCGCCATCGGTCGCGAACTCCACGCCTGGCTCGACAGCCCCGCCTGGATCAGCCAGTGGGCCCGGGACGAGGCCGTGCAGCGCCTCGAGATCCGCGCCGCCGAACCCACCGAGCCCCTCGCCGCCGCGCTGCTGGCCTGCCCGTGGGAGTTCCTCGCCGACGAGCAGGGCTTCATCGCCGCCGGCCGGGCCACGCCGCTCCACATCATCCGCGTCCGCGGCGAAGCCTCGGCGGACGACATCGAAGCCGCCGCCCGCGCCGTCGCCCGGCGCAGCGAGGCCGACGCCATCGCCGCCGGCGGCAGCCTCGACGAGGCCCTCGAGATCCTGCGGGGCGAGGTGCTCAGCGTCTTCGAGCGCCTCGAGGACAGCCGCGAAAAGGCCATCACCCAGGGCCGCATCGCCGACGTGCTGCTCGCCACCGGCCAGCTCGACGAGGCCATGGCCCTGCAGGAGGAGCGCCTGCCGGTGGTCACCGCCCTCGGCGACCAGGAGGGCCTGGCCCACATCCGCTACTCGATGGCCAACATCCGCATCGCCCGCGGCGAACACGAAAGCGGCAACCTGCAGCAGATCTACGAAGAACTCACCGAAGCCTTCCAGATCAGCTGCCAGCAAGGCCACGCCGACGCCATCGGCGGCATCGGCCTGCTGCTGGTGCAGGTGCTGGCGATGGGCGGCCTGCGCGACGAGGCCGTCGAAACCCTCGACACCACCGAAGACGCCTTCACCACCCTGCGCGACCTCGACGGCCTGGCCCAGGTCAAGCAGCTGCGCCAGATGCTCGACGCCTGACGGCGCCGGCCCGCGTCAGCCCAGCCGAGTGTGGATGCGGACTTCCCCGGTGAGCAGGCGATGCATCGGGCAGCGGGTGGCAATCCGCAGCAGCTCGGCCCGCTGCACCTCGTCGAGCTCACCTTCCAGCACCAGCCGCAGCGTGATGTCGGTGCCCGCCGCGGGTTTGCCCTCCGGGTTGAGCGCCAGCTCCACCCGCAAGCCGGTCAGCGGCCACGCCTTGCGCGCGGCCACCATCTTCAGCGTGATCGCCGTGCACGCGGCGAGGCTGCCCAGCAGCAGCCGGTCCGGCGCCGGCCCCACTTTGGCGCCCCCCAGGTCGGCCGGCTCATCGGCGTTCCAGACATGCCCGAGATCGTCGGACAGGCTCACGAGATAGGGCGTGTCCCCCAGGACGGCGGTGACGGTGGCGGTTCCTGACATGCTTTCTCCCACTGGATGAATGTTTCCCGGCAGATCCGTGCCGACGGCCTGCCCGCGCGTGCAGCCGCTGGAGTGTGCCGCAAACCGGCAAACACGGCGAGCCGTGCAGGCATGCCACCGGCCCTTCCCCCGCCGGCTGGAAACACCTTTCAACACCGTGATCCGTCCGTCCCGCCCCTTGATGTCTCGCTGCATCTGCCCGCGCCAGCGCCTCCAGGCCCATCCCGGCGCCGCAGATCGCACATCCGACATCGTCCTGTCGGCCTTTCTGTTGACGCCCCCCTGATCTGACCGTATATTGCTAATCATTCGCATTTGCGTTTGATCAGCAGCCCCGCAATGGCAGGTCCGGCACGGATCGCCGCCCGGGGCCTGCACTCGGCGCAATGCCCCAGCCAGCCAGCGCCGCCGCAGAGCATGTCGCAAGCCAGCCAGGAAACCGCCCTTCTGGAGATCGACATGACCGCCGCCCTTTCGTCACAGGGCCCTGCCGCGCCGGCCCTGCCCGCGCCTTTCCTGGCCCTCTCGCGGCCGAACCCCGTCAAGCCGGTGCGCCGCAACCTGACCGGCGTCGGCGTTGCCGTGCTGCTCCACGGGGCCCTTCTGGCGGCCATCGTCAGCGCCATCGGTGAAGTACGCGAGCCCGTGACGCCGCCCCAGCCATACATGACGGTCAGCCTGGTCACGCCGCCGGCCGAGACACCGGAACCCCAGCCTCGCCCGCAGCCCCAGCCGGTGAAGCCCAAGGAAACCAAGCCCGTCCTCCAACCCAAGGCCACGCCCTCTCCCAGCCCTAAGCCGGCCGAGCGGCCGACGCTCACCTCCACCGCCACGGCCACCAACGCCGCCGAGACGACCGCGGTGGCCTCCGCCCCGCCCGCTCCGCCGGCCCCTGCCGCCGCGCCGGTGCGGGAAGCGCCGGTGGCCGTGGTGCCGCCCCGCTTCGACGCCGCCTACCTCTCCAACCCGGCCCCCGTCTATCCCAGCGCCTCCAAGCGCATGGGCGAGGAAGGCCGAGTGCTGCTGCGCGTGCAGGTGGGGGCCGATGGCCGCCCGACCGACGTGAGCATCGCCAAGAGCAGCGGTTTCTCCCGCCTCGACGACGTCGCCCGGGAGACCGTGCTGCGCAGCTGGCGCTTCGTGCCCGCCCGCCAGGGCGACCAGGCCGTGGCCGGCGCCGTCAAGGTGCCCATCGATTTCACCCTCAGCAACACCTAAGGAAGCCTCCATGAACGAATCCACCTTCAGCCTTGCCCAGATCTGGGCCCAGGGCGACGCCGTTTCCCACGCCGTGGCCATCATGCTCGTCCTCATGTCGCTGGCCTCGTGGTCGGTGATCTTCGTGAAGGCCTGGAGCCTCGTGCAGCTGCGCCGCATGAGCGGCGGCGCCAAGCAGTTCTGGCACGCCACCAGCTTCGAGGCCGGCATGGCGGCCCTTGCCCCCGCCGGCGACAACCCCTTCCGCGATCTGGCCGAGCGCGGCACCGAAGCCGTCAGCCACCACACCAACCACCGGGACGAGCTGCACGGCGTTCTCAACCTGAACGACTGGCTCACCAGCACCCTGCGCCAGTCCATCGACGACACCACCGGCCGCCTGCAGTCGGGCCTGTCGATCCTCGCCTCGGTGGGCAGCACGGCGCCCTTCATCGGCCTCTTCGGCACCGTGTGGGGCATCTACCACGCACTGATCGGCATCGGCGCCGCCGGCCAGGCGACCCTCGACAAGGTCGCCGGCCCGGTGGGTGAATCGCTGGTGATGACCGCCGGCGGCCTGGCGGTGGCGATCCCGGCGGTGCTCGGCTACAACGCCCTGGTGCGCGGCAACAAGGAGATCCTGGCCAGCCTCAAGCACTTCGCCCACGACCTGCACGCCTACCTCGTCACCGGCGGCCGCGTGAAGAAGAACGCCTCCGCCAATGTTCATCCCCTCACCCGCAAGGAAGCACAATGAGCTTCGGAAACAGCAGCCTCGACGACGACGGCGAGGTGATGTCGGAGATCAACATGACGCCCCTGGTGGACGTGATGCTGGTCCTGCTGATCATCTTCATCATCACCGTGCCGGTGATCAACCACGCGGTCAAGCTCGACCTCCCCAAGGCCAGCAGCCAGGCCGAGGAGCTCAAGCCCGAGAAGATCAACCTCTCGATCAAGGCCGACGGCGGCCTGGGCTGGAACGGTGAAAGCGTGGCCGAGGAGATGCTCGAGGCGCGCCTCGAAGCCGCCGCAGCCCGGCAGCCCCAGCCCGAGCTGCACCTGCAGGTCGACAAGCACGCCGAGTACGACCACGTGGCCCGCCTGCTTTCGTCGGCCAGCCGCCACGGCCTCGGCAAGGTGGCCTTCGTGACCGAGCCGGCCAAGTAAGCCCCCCGGCTCGCCACACAAAGAAACGGCAACGATGACTCCATCGTTGCCGTTTTTGCCTGGGGCCGGTCCTATGCCTCGGCTTCGGCCTCCGCCCCCACCGAGCGGGCGCCGGACCACACCGACACCCGGTTGCGGCCGGTCTTCTTGGATTCGTAGAGGGCGTTGTCGGCCTGGTCGATGAGCTCCGGCGCATCCTTGGCGCCCAGCCTGATCGAGGCGACGCCGAAGCTGGAGGTGATGCGCAGCCCGGGGATGTCGCGCACCGCCGCGCCGGCCTGGGTCTCGATGCTGTGGCGCAGCCGCTCGGCCACCTCGGCGGCCTGCTCGGCCGTCGAGCCGGGCAGGATGAAGCAGAACTCCTCGCCACCGTAGCGGCACAGCAGGTCGCCCTCGCGCAGGCCGGCGCCCATGCACTTGGCCACCGACTTGATGACCAGGTCACCCACCGCGTGGCCGTAGCGGTCGTTGAAGGACTTGAAGTGGTCGATGTCGCCCATGATGCAGCACACCTCGCCACCCTCGGCCAGCAGCCTGGCGTAGAGCGGGTCGACGGTGTCGAAGAAGGCGCGGCGGTTGAGGCAGCCCGTCATCGGGTCGCGGGTGGCGAGGCGGTGCAGTTCCTCGTTCTGGCGGCGGATCTCGTCCTTCGAGGCTTCGAGCTCGGTGAGGGTCACCAGCAGCTGGTCGTTGATGCGGTGCAGGATCGTCACGTCGGAGAAGTTGACCAGGCAACCGCGCAGCCGCCCCTGCCCGTCCTGGATCGGCGAGCACCCCACGATGGCGCGCAGCGGCTCGTCCTCGCCGGGGCGGGTGATCTCGACCGTCTCGCCGCTCAGGGCGCTGCGGGAAGCCATCGCCCGTGCCCACGGGTAGTCGTCGGGCGAGCCGTGGAAGCCGCTGACCAGCCACTGCAGCGAATTGGCCGCGGTGCCGGTGGCGAGCTCCCGGGCGTCCGGGTGAAAGCTGCGGAAGGCGTTGTTGGCCAGCATCACCCGGCCCCGCTCGTCGAGCACCATCACGCCCTCGGCGAGGGTGTCGAAGGCCGTGCGCACCCGGTCGGGCACCACCTTGGCCGGGTCGAGGTATTCGAGCACCCGCCGGAGGTACAGGTAGAACGCGCCGAACGCGCACACACCGATCACCGCCAGCACCACGAAGGGCGGATAGGTCAGCCACTCGACGAGGGATTCGGGCAGCACCGGGCGGAACACCAGCTCCACCTCGCCCCAGGTCTTGCCCTCGGAGAGCACCGGCACCCGCACCTGGGTGAGCGTCGATGAGCCGTCCTCGGGCGGGTGCCAGTACTGCGGGTGGTCGCCCACCTGCACCAGCACGGCGCCGGTGCCCTGGCGGACGGCGACCGAGCGCAGGTCGTGGTTGCGCTCCAGCACTTCGAGCAGGGTGTGCTGGAGGGCCGACATGTCGCCGGCCTGCAGCTGCGCCGTGGCCTGCACCGCCAGGCTCTCGCTGAGCTGCTGGCGCACCTCGCGGGCAAGCGCCGAGCGGTCGGGCAACAGGCCGAACACCAGATCCACCGCCATCAGCAGCGAGATCAGCAGCCCGACCAGGCCGAGCGCGATGCGCGCCACGGGGCTCAACCTCAAGGAATTCAGATTCACGAGCGCACCTCCCCGCTCTTTGCGTCGAACACGTCGGCGATCCCCATTTCGTCCTGCACGGCCCGATCATCCATCACACCGGCCCAGTCGCGGTCGTCCTCGTCTTCGGGGCCGAGCACCATCAGCGGGTCGAAGCTCCGCCACGCCGGCACCGACACCAGCAGGCTGGCCACCAGCGCCCCGGCCCGGGTGGCCCACCACACCGCGCCCACCGACAGCGCGACCCCCGTCAGCTCGATGGCCTGCAGCACGACGCGCACATCCACCTCGCCGTCCTTGTCCTGCAGGCTGTCCTTCAGATTGCCCTCGGCGACCCGCAGGCTGGCCGAAGAACTTGTGGTGGCGCCCAGGCCGTCGCTACGGAGCATGAAATCCATCAGGGGGCCATCGAGCCCGCCGCCCAGGGTCAGCCGGATCGGCTCGCGATCCATGCGGAGCGCCCCGCCCACCAGCTGGCTCCGTGTCCGCAAGGAGGAGCCGGTGTCGGCGTTGCCGGCCGCATCCTGGCCGCGCACCCCTGCTTCGACGCCGGGCGAGACCGGGGTGGCGGCAGCGCCCTCCGGTACGGCCGGGCGGCTTGCAGTCGCGGGCGACTTGGCGGGTTTTTCTGCCTCCACCGGCTTCGTCACCACCGGCGTGACGACCGTCACCGGCGATGCCGGCGGGGTGACGGCGGGGCCGGTCGGCGCGCCCGGCGCACTCACCTGGAGGGTGATGGTCGCGGTGACCGGGTCGCTGCCCGCCTGGCCGTCGCTGGCATGCAGCACAACGACCGGCGCCACGTCTGCTGCGTCATGGACGAACACCACGCGCCCGGCCACCAGGTCGGCCTGGGAGAAGGCGGCGATCGCCTGGCCCGGGCTGCCGAGGAGTTCGAAATGCCCTGCGCTGGCGGTATCGACGGTGTAGTGGAGGCTGGCGAGGGCCGAATCCACGTCCGACACGGCAACCGCGGCGGCGCCGAGGACGACGCTCGTCCCCGCCGGCAGCTCGAAGGCCACGCGGCTGATCGACGGCGCATCATTGACCGCGGCCACGTCGATGCTCAGGGTGTGGGTGCCCGCCTCCGTGTCGATGCCGCCGCCGGCCACTCCGCCGTCGTCGCGCACGCGGAAGGCCAGCGTGGCGTAGTGGCTGCCGTTGGCATCCGGGGCCGGCTGGAAGACCAGCAGCCCGGCGGCAATCTGGCTTGCGGCCACCCATTCGCCGGCGCCGACGGCCCGGCCGCCCAGCTGCAGCGCCCCCTGCCCCGGCAAGGCGACGATCTGCACCGCCGCCAGGCTGTTGGCCGGGTTGTCCAGGTCGTCACGGAAGCCGAAATCGGCCAGCGTGAAGCGGTGCTGGCCGTCCTCGGCCATGCCGATGCGCCCGTCACTGCCCTGGGGCATCTCATTGAGGTTATCCACCGTGATCGACAGTGTCTGGCTTGCGGTGGCCAGACCGTCGGAGACCTGGACGACGAGCTCGTAGATGTTGTCCCCGTCTGCATCGGCCGGCGCGTCGTGGTCGGGCGCCGCGATGAAGCGCAGTTCGCCGGTGAGGGCATCGACCGAGAACAGGGCCTGGTCGGCTCCACCGACGATGCTGTAGGCCAGGGCCTGGGCGGGACGGTCCACGTCGGTGGCGACGAGGGTGGTGACCGCCGGGCTGTTCTCGGCGATGTTGAGCGCGACGCCGGCACCGCCGGCCAGCACCGGCGCGTCGTTGACCGGGGCGACCACGATGGTGGCGATCGCCGTCACGCGGTCGCCGTCGGCGTCGGTGAGGGCGTAGGTGAAGCTGTCGGTGCCGTGGAAGTCGGGGTCGGGGGTGTAGCGGAAGCTGCCGTCGCCGGCCAGCACGAGGCTGCCGTGGCCCGGCCCGGCGACCAGGCTCCAGATGTTGCCGCCATCGCCGCTCGGGCTGTCGTTGCCGGCCAGCGAGCCGGTGAGCGGGGAGTCTTCGTTTACGCCCACGACATCGTCGACGGCCTGGGGCAGGTCATTGACGGGCGTCACGGTGACGCTGACCGTTGCCGTCGCGGCGCCGCCCTGCCCGTCGGAGACGGCATAAGTGAAGCTGTCGAGCCCGTGGAAGTTGGCGTCGGGGGTGTACAGGATGGCACCGCCGACGACGCTCACGCTGCCGTGGGCGCCCTGGGTGACGGAGACTAGCGTCAGCGGATCGCCCTCCAGGTCGATGTCGTTGGCGGTGACATCGATGGAAACCGGGGTGTCTTCAGCCGTGTTCGCCGTGTCGGCGCCGGTGATGGGGGCATCGTTGGTGCCGGTGATCGTGATGGTGACGGTGGCGCTGCCGCCGTCGGAAGTCGTGACGGTGAAGACGTCACTCACGACCTGGCCGCCATCAAGCTGGTCGAGGGCGCTGAGCGTGGTGTAGGTCCACACCCCGGCGGCGTCGATGCTGAAGCGGCCGTAGGTTCCGGCAGTGTTGGTCTGGGTGACGACGGTGGCAGCGGTGGCGTCGGCATCGGTGAGGCTCAGCGTGCCGGCGGTGTTCTGCACGGCGTCGGTTTCAGTCAGGGACTTTGCGTCGCTGCTGAGGCTGGCGACGTCGTTGGTGCCGGTGATCGTGATCGTCACCGTGGCGCTGCCACCATCGGAGGTGGCGACGGTGAAGACGTCGCTCACCACCTGGCCGGCGTCGAGCGTATCGAG
>JAKLLM010000030.1 GCA_023150125.1 Zoogloea sp. | reverse complement strand
TCGGCATGACCCTGACCATCCAGGTCTTCGTCTATCCCGATGCCTACCCGACCCATGGCGTGTGGGCCACGGTGCTTCTGGTGCTGATCGTCCGGGGCGCCGGGCCTTATTCGGTGGACCAATGGCTGGCGGGCCGCCTGGGCGTGCGATGAGCTGCGGCGGGCCATCGCCGGCCGCGCGACGTCATCCCTGGCCCCGACGGCGCGGGTGGTGTCGGATCGCATCTCGCGCTATAACGCAGGGGTTCCCTAGCGCGCCGGGAGGCACGAAGCATTCATGAGCCCGGACACCAGCCCGTTGATGGACGACGCCTTCGTGACGGCACTCCGCCACGACCTCCTCAAGTTTGCGCGGCTGCAGCTGCGCAACGACGCCCTCGCGGAAGACATGATTCAGGAGGCGCTGGCCGCCGCCCTCGCCGGCGCGCGGCGTTTCGACGGCCGCGCGGCGCTCAAGACCTGGATCTTCGCGATCCTGCGCAACAAGATCGTCGATCACTTTCGCGTGAGCGGCCGCGTCACCAACGTGTCGGCCCTGTCGCCCGAGGAGGCCGGGCTCGATCAGGCCTTCGAGGCGCTGTTCAAGGCCAACGAACACTGGGCCCGGGACGCACGGCCGTCGGCCTGGGGCGACCCGGAAGAGGTTCTCGTCCAGCAGCGTTTCTGGGTGGTGTTCGATGCCTGCCTCAATCACCTTCCGGCCAGCACCGCGCGCGTCTTCATGATGCGGGAGTTTCTCGAGCTGGAAACGGCCGAGATCTGCCGGGCCCTCGACATCACCGCCGGCAACTGCAACGTCATCCTGCACCGGGCGCGCAACGGGCTGCGTCGGTGCCTCGACAAGAACTGGTTTTCCCCGGAGTCGACCCGATGCTGAGCTGCAGACAAGCCACCCGCCTCATGTCCGAAGCCCAGGACAGAAAGCTCGGCCTTGCCGAGAAGATGAGCCTGGAGCTGCACCTGGCCATGTGCAAGGGGTGCACCAACTACCGGGCCCAGGTGTCCTTCCTGCGCGACGCCTGCCGGCGCTACCTGGCCGATGTCCGGGATGGCCGGGAGTAGCGCCGCTGGCTGGCCCGGCTTACTCGCCGGCCTGGTGGGGGACGATGGACAGGGCGTGGCCGCTGCGGCAGTGCAGCGCGAAGCACGGGCTGCGCCCGTTGCCTGCGGGCGCGGCCCACAGCGCGGCTTCGTCGCCCAGGCTGCGGGCGATCTCGTAGCCCCGCTGCTTGAGCAGGCCCGGGTCGAGGTGCTCGGCGACGATGCGCGAGGCATCCGGGCGCGCGGGGTGGGCGAGGACGAGGCGAAAGACTCCCATGGCGGTCTCCTGCTGGATTGGGCGATGGGGGCAATCTAAGCGCCCTGTGTGACGCTTTCGCGACGCGACGAAGGCAGCCGGGCTACACCCGGCGTTCAGGCGTGGCTGGCGAGGCGGGAGGGGCGGAAGCCTTCGAGCAGCTGGCCGGCGGCAGCGGCGTCGAGGGGGCGGGAGAACAGGAAGCCCTGCATTTCGTCGCAGCCCAGGCCTTCGAGGGCCGCGCGCTGGTCGCCGCGCTCGACGCCTTCGGCGGCCAGCCGGATGTCGAAGCCCCGGGCGACGCCGGCGATCGCGCTGATGACCGGCTGGCTGGCGGTGTTCTGGATGTCCTTGACGAAGCTGCGGTTGATCTTGAGGCGGCTGATGCCGTAGCGCTGCAGGCTGGCGAGGGACGAATAGCCGGTGCCGAAGTCGTCGAGGCTGATGCCGACGCCGAGATCGCGCAGGTCCTTGAGGCAGGGCGTGATGTGCTGGACATCGCTGCACAGCAGGCTCTCGCTCACCTCGAGTTCGAGGCTGCCCGGGGGCAGGCCGTGGCGCCCCAGCACCCGCGAGACCGTGTCGGCGAGGTCGGGGTGTTCGAAATCCCGCGGGGAGAGGTTGGTGGTGAGGCGCAGGTCGGGGAACTGGCGGCGCCAGACAGCCATCTGGGCACAGCCGGTCTCGAGCACCCAGCGGCTGATCTCGTGGATGATGCCGGCCTCCTCGGCCGAATGGATGAAGCGCGAAGGCGCCACCAGGCCGTGGGTGGGGTGGCGCCAGCGCACCAGGGCTTCCATGCCGCTGATGCGGTCCTGCGACAGGCTGACCAGGGGCTGGTAATGCAGTTCGAGCTCGTTGCGGGCGACGGCCTGACGCAGCTCTTTTTCGAGGGACGCCCGGGTGCGGTAGCTGGCGTGCATCTCGGGCGAGAAGAAGCTGAAGCCCCCGCCGTTGCCCTTGATCTGGTGCATCGCCACGCTGGCGTGCTGGATGAGGTCGTCGGCGCTGTTGCCGTCCTGCGGGTGGATCGCGACCCCCATGCTGAGGGATGCGGTGAACGGGTGCTCACCGACCGGGAAGGGGGCGTGGAAGGCGTGCTGGATCTTCTCGGCGATGGCCCGGGCGTCCTGCTCGCTGCCGATGTCGGGCAGGAGGGCGATGAACTCGTCGCCGCGGTGGCGGGTCAGGGTGTCGCCGCGGCGCAGGCATTGCCTCAGCCGGAGCGCGATGGCGCGCAGCAGGGTGTCGCCGTCGCCGCGGCCGTGGGTTTCGTTGATCTGCCGGAAGCGGTCGATGCTGACGAGCATCACCGCGATGAGGCCCTTGCGGCGCTTGGCCTGGGTGATGGCCAGGTTGAGGCGGTCGTGGAAGAGCTCGCGGTTGGGCAGCTGCGTGAGCGGGTCGTGGTAGCCGTTGTGGGGCGCCGGGGCGTCGTCGACGCGGCGGCTCAGGGCGGGCAGGTTGCGGGCGGCGCCGTAGGTGCCGACGAAGTGGGCCGGGGCGCGGGAGTCGGCGCGCCGGTAGATGCCCATCGCGTTGAGCACGATGTTCACCGGGCCGTCGTCGTCGCTGCCCTCGGGCCCGTAGGGGTTGCGGCTGAGGCGCAGCTCGACGTTGCTGGCTGCCCGCGGGCCGGTGCGCCGCTCGGCAAAGAAGAAACGCGCCCGGTCGACGTCCTCGGGGTGCACGATCTCGGAGAAATGCTTGCCGATCAGGTCGTTGCGGGGGTGGCCGAGGAGTGATTCGACGCGCTGGTTGAGGTAGTTGAAGCGGCCCTCGGCGTCGAGCGTGTAGATCAGGTCGAGGGAGTTCTCGACCATGTAGCGGTGCATCTGCTCGGAGGACTGCAGGCGCTGGTGGACGATCCGGTTGTTGCGCTCGACCTGGCGCTTGAGCAGGGCGTTGGTGACGGCCCGGCGGAGCTGTTCGGGGCTGTAGGGCTTGAGCAGGAAGTCGTCGGCGCTGCGGCGCAGGGCGCCGATGGCGGCGTCCATCGATTCTTCGCCGCTGATCATGATGGCCGATTCGCGCCGCTCGTGGCTGAGCAGCCAGTCCAGCACCGCCAGGCCGGAGGCGTCGGGCAGGCGGTAGTCGATGATCAGCAGGTCGTAGGAGCGGGTGTTGAGGCGTGCTAGGGTCTCGGCGACCGAACCGCAGTCTTCGATCAGGCGGTCCTTGCTCTGGAGCAGGGCCGCGACGGAGCGCGTCAGGGACGGTTCATCGTCGACGACAAGAATGCGGATGAGGGACTCGGCGGCTGCGCGCCGGCTCTCGTCGGTTGGGAAGAACGGACCTTCCCAGGGGATGACCATCGTGACTCCCGGACATGCTTTTTTACTTTGTGCCGCAATGATGCATCAAATCAGGGCATTGCTGCCAGCGGCACGAAAATCTGGAAGAGCGTACCAGAACCGGGCTGGCTGCGGCACAGGATGGTTCCGCCGTAGGCGGTGACCAGGTCGCGCACCACCGGCAGGCCGATACCGCTGCCACCCGGCTTGTCGTTGCTGCGCGCGTTGGGAGTGAACAGGGTGTCGATGCGCTCGGCGGGAAGGCCCGGGCCGTTGTCCACGACGCGGATCTCCATGCAGCGGCTGCCGTTGGCGTTGATGCCGGCGACCGCCGCGACGGTGAGCTTGCCGCCTTCGGGGATCGCCTCGGCGGCGTTCTTGAAGAGGTTGAGCAGCACCTGCTTGAGGGCGTCGGGCGGGATCGCGGCGGGCGGCAGGTTGGCCGGCGCGCGCAGCTCGAAATGGATCCCGCGGCGCGAGAAGAGGGCTTCGCCGTAGAGCGCTCGGAGGTCGTGGAGGATCTCGGCGACGCCGCTCTGGGACGGGCCCGACGGGGTGATCGAGCTGAAGTCGCTGGTGCGGCGGACCAGGGAGCCGACCCGGTCGAGCTCGTCGCTGAGCAGGGCGAACTGTTCCTTGAGGGCCGGGTCGTCGAGCTTCTCGTCGATCATCCCGAGGTAGGTCTTGATGACGGTGAGCGGGTTGCTGGCCTCGTGGGCGATGCGCCGGGCGTGGTCGACATAGCGGCGGGCGATGCTGTCCTCGAGGTCCCGGCGCATCCTCTCGTCGGCGCGGCGCTCGGACATGCGGGCGGTGGCGGCCTGGGTGACGGTGCGGCGCAGGCCGGGCTCGACGTCGTCACCCGGGATCTCGTTGCTGGCGCAGGGGAAGACGGCGACACCGGCTTCGTGGGGGTTGTTCCAGGGCACGCAGAGCAGCCCGTCGGACTCGAGCCAGCGCGCGAGCTGCCAGTCGGCGGTGCTCCGGCCGGGCGGGCGGGCGCCGTTCTGGAAGCGCGTCTCGGTGTCGTCGCGGAAGGCTTGCGCCAGCGTGCTGTACTCGTCGGCTACGGGGATCTGGAGCTGCTCCAGGCCGGGGTGGGTGGGGTTGGCCGCGCCGACGAGGAAGTCTTCGCTGAAGTTCCTGACGAACAGCACCGGCGCGTCGAGGCCGAGCAGCAGGCGGCTGGCGAGGTCGAAACCCTGGCGGGCCATGCCACCGTTGCTGAAGGCACCGCGGGCGAAGGCGCCGAGGGCGGTGCGGGCGATGCTGGTGTCGATGGCCGGCTCGTTCTTGTCGGCCGAGATGGCCCAGGGCTGGGTGAGCATGGCCGGCTCGATGCTCATCTCGAGGCTCTTCAGCCGGTCCTGCAGGCTGCGCGCGGTGTCGGCGATCAGGCTGACCAGGAGGCTGCCCTCGATGCCGGTGAGGCGGCTGGCGCATTCGAGGCTGGCGGCGGACTGGCTGCCGCGGTAGCCGGCGAGCTCCTCGGCCGCGGCGAGGATGCGCACGAGCGGGTGGGCGTTGAGGATGCCTTCCGGCTCGGCCTGATGCAGCGCGATGGCGTCGGAGACGCTGGGCGGAAAGCCGCAGCGGGCGGCGAGGTCGGCCGACAGCTCGGCGTGGTCGAAGCCGTAGCGTTCCCATTCGGCGGCGGCGAGGGCGCGCTCGTCGATGGCGTCGAGCTGGATCTGGCGGTAGTCGTCGCTGTACTCGCCGAGCCACAGCAGCCCGAGGTCGTGCATCAGGCCGGCGCAATAGGCCTCGTCGGGCCGCGGGTAGCTGGTCTCGAGGGCCAGGTGCAGCGACAGCTCGGCAACGAACTGGCTGTGCAGCGCGTGGTGGCGATGGGAGCGGGCGCTGATGCGGCGGTGGGGGTGCTGGATGACGTGGCGCAGGGACCAGCCCTGCAGCAGGCCGGCGTCGATGCCGGAGATGCGGTTGGCGATGGCGTCGAGGAGCTTCTCGGGTTCGTTGCCGCCGAGGGGGGTGGTGAGCAGCAGCTCAAAGACCAGGACCGGGTCGAAGGAGATGCTGCGGGCGATGTCCTGCGTGCTCGGGTTGCCGTTGGAAAGAACCCGAAGCAGCGCCGTTGCGCTTTCGCGCAAAGCGGGCAGACGCGATGTCGGAACTGCTGAAGGACGTCGCATTTTGAATATTCGGGTCGTGGGCATAAAGACGAAGCACGGTTTTCATAAATTTAGTGCTTTGAATTCTAACCGTAGCCTCCCGCCTGCTGCCTGTGACTTATGCGTGCCCGAGGTCGGGCTTGGGCGAAAGAGTGTGACCCATTTCGCGCCGGGGGTCAGAGTCTGGACATGGAGGGGAGGGCGTCTCAGCCGAACTGCAGGCTGTCGGCAAAGGCCAGGGCTTCGAGGTGGGCCCGGTTCACTTCGTCGGGCGTGATGTGCAGGTCATGGGCGAGGGCGGCGAGCTGCTTTTCGTCAAAGCTTTCCAGGGCCCGCGCGAGTTTCAGGAAGGGCGCATAGACGCCGTCGCCGCTTACCAGTGCGTCATAGATGGGGGGTGGGAGGTGCATCTCCTCGAGGGCCGATTGAAGGCTCGCACCGAGGAGCAGGTGGAGCATCGAGAAGGCGCCGGTGATGAAGAGGTTGTCGAGCTCGCCCTTCTCGAAGAAGGCGCTGCCGATCTTCTCCATGAAGCGTCCCCGGGCGATGGCGGTCTGCATGAGGGCCGGTGCGGAGGGGTCGCGACTGGCCGAAATGAGCAGTACGGAAAGCCATTTATGCAGTTTTTCGTAGCCCAGAATGGTGACTGCGTGGCGGAAGGACTGGATCTCGCACATCAGGCCGAAGCCGGCGGAGTTGATGTAGCGCAGCAGCTTGTAGGAGAGCGCCACGTCCTGCTTGAGGACGTTCTCGATGTCCTTCACCTCGGCGTTGCGACGCACCAGGTTGAGCAGGCGGACGATTTGGGCATGGGACGGGGCGAGCTTGCCGTCGGTCTTGACGCCGCGCAGGAAGAACCAGCCGGAGGCGCCGTCGTAGCCCTGGGCGATGGCGTCGCGGAAGTCGGGCACGTCGGCCAGCCCCCAGGCGATCGCCAGGCCCGGCGGATCGGCGGGCAGCGGCTGGCGCTTGGCGTCGATGATCACGAAGCGCCACGGCACGTTGGGCGGCAGCACCGTGTCGGGTTGGTACCAGGTGATGTTGAGGCTGATGCCGGCCTCCTGGAGGCGGGGGATGAGAGACAGCGTCAGTGGGTGGGCGATGGCCTGGGTGGGGATCTCGACCATCGCGTTGGGGGGCGCCGTCCATTCGAGCAGGTCGGGGGTGGGCACCAGCCGGTAAAGGCTGATGAACACCGGGTGGGTGGCCGGCCAGACATCGGCCAGGCCCTTCAAGCCCTCCACCGCCTGGGCGACCGTGGCCGCATGCACGATCAGCCGGTTGGCGGTGATCTTGTACTGTTTGTTGATGACCGGTTCGCGGGTGATCAGGACGGCGTTGCTCATGGGCTCGGGTTCCGGGGCCGGGACTCAGGCGGGTGTGGGGTCGGTCGAGAAGCTGAAGGCGTCGGCGAAGAAGGCGTCGGCCGGCAGCCGGCAGCGCTCGGTGAGGTCGGCGCGGGCGGCGTCGATCATGGCCGGGGAGCCGCAGGCGTAGACCTCGTGGCCGGAGAGGTCGGGCAGGTCGGCCATCAGCGCGGCGTGGGCGAGGCCGCGGCGGCCCTCCCAGGCATCGGCGGCGGGCGCATCGGAGAGCACCGGCACGAAGCGGAAGCCGGGCAGGCGAGCCTCCCAGCTGCGGGCCACGTCGAGCTGATAGAGCCCGGCGAGGTCGCGGCTGCCCCAGTAGAGCGTCATCGGGCGGGTGCTCCCGGTGGCGATGGCATTTTCGACGATGCTCTTGATCGGCGCAAAGCCGGTGCCACCCGCCAGCAGGATCGCCGGCTTGGGAGAATCGTGCAGCCGGAAGCCGCCCAGCGGCCCTTCGAAGCGCAGGATGTCTTTTTCCTTGAGCTTCTCGAAGACGTGGGTGGTGAAGTGCCCGCCGGGGACGTGGCGGATGTGCAGCTCGAGGTGGTCGGTGTGGGTCGGGGCGTTGGCGATCGAGAAGCTGCGCCGCTTGCCGTCGGCGAGCAGGATGTCGATGTACTGGCCGGCGATGAACTGGAACTTCTCGCTGGCCGGGAGCTTGAGCTCGAGGACGATCACGTCGGCGGCGGCGAGGCTGCGCTTATGGACCCGGCAGGGCAGCTTCTTGACCGGGATGTCACCGGCGCGGCTGACCTGGCGCACCTCGACGACGAGGTCGGAGCGCGGGTGGGCGCAGCACAGCAGCGCCATGCCGGCGTCGCGTTCGGCGGCGGTGAGGGTGGATTCGGAGTAGCGCCCGTGCTCGACCTCACCCGCCAGCATCTTGCTCTTGCACACGCCGCAGGCGCCGTCACGGCAGCTGTAGGGGATGAGCAGGCCGCCGGCCAGGGCGGCTTCGAGGATGGTTTCGTCGGAGGTGGCGGAAAAGCCGAGCCCGCTCGGCTGGAGGGTGACCTGGAACGACATGATGGGTGGCCGTGAGATAATCGCTAAATGAAACGTCGAAAAATGAAGCAGGTGCTCATTGTTGGCAGCGGCGATGTGGCCCGCCGGATCATTCCGTGGCTGGCCCGCCGCTTCCGGGTATGCGCCGTGGTCCGCCGGCCGGAAGAGCGCGCTGCGCTGCGGGCCCTGGGGGCGACGCCCCTTGTGGCAGACCTCGACCAGCCCGATTCGCTGCTGCGGCTTTCCGGCATTGCCGACTACGTTCTGCACTGTGCGCCGCCCCCCGCAACGGGGCAGGGCGACCCCCGCACGGCCCGGTTTCTGGCTGCTTTGGTGCATCGCGGGAGTCTACCACGACGGCTAGTCTATATAAGTACCACCGGCGTCTATGGCGACTGCGGCGGGGCCTGGCTGGACGAAACCCGCAGCCCGCGCCCGACCTCGGCGCGGGGCGCCCGGCGCGTGGCGGCCGAGCAGCAGCTCCGGCGCTTCGGCCGGCGCACGGGCTGCCGGGTGAGCCTGTTGCGGGCGCCGGGCATCTACGACACCGCCGAGCGCCTGCCGCTGGCCCGGCTGCACAAGGGCGAGCCGGTGCTGCGGCCCGAGGACGACGTGTTTACCAACCACATCCACGCCGACGACCTCGCTCGGCTGCTGGCGATCGGCCTGTTCCGCGGCCGGCCCGGGCGGGCCTACAACGCCTGCGACGACAGCCAGCTCCGGATGGGCGACTATTTCGACCTGGTCGCCGACACCTGCGGGCTGCCGCGCCCGCCCCGCCTGTCGCGGGCCGAGCTCGCGCAGCAGGTGTCGCCGATGACGCTCTCGTTCATGTCGGAATCCCGGCGCATCGGCAATGCGCGCATCAAGAACGAATTGCGTGCCCGCCTGCTCTACCCGACGGTCGCCCACGCGCTCGCGGCGCGGGGCGAAGCCGCTTCCCGAAACTTTCCCTGAGAGCCTTTCCCATGCTTTATCTGAGCATCAAGTCCCTGCACATCATCCTCGTCACCAGCTGGTTCGCCGGCCTGTTCTACCTGCCGCGGCTCTTCGTCAACCACGCGATGGTGAGCGACAAGGCCACGCTTGAGCGGCTCGCGCTGATGGAGCACAAGCTCTATCGCTTCATGACCCCGCTGGGCATCCTGGCCGTCGGGCTGGGCATGTGGCTGTGGTTCGGCTTTGGCATCTCCGGCGGCTGGCTGCACCTCAAGACCGCGCTGGTGACCTTCCTGATCGTCTATCACCTCTACTGCGGCCGCCTGATGCGTGCCTTCGCCGAGGGGCGCAACACCCGCAGCCACGTGTGGTTCCGCTACTTCAATGAAATCCCGGTGCTGGTGCTGTTTGCCTGCGTCTTCCTGGTCGTGCTGAAGCCCTTCTGACCTCTCTACTGGATTCCCGTCTTGAACTTCTTTGCCCCTTGCCCCCGCGGCCTCGAGCCGCTCCTTGCCGACGAGCTCGCCGCCCTGGGCGCCACCGATCCCAAAGCCGTGCCCGGCGGCGTGCAGTTCTCCGGCGACTGGGCGCTGTGCTACCGCGCCAACCTCGAGAGCCGGATCGCCACCCGTGTGCTGTGGCAGATCACGATGGGCCGCTACCGCAGCGAGGAGGACGTGTACCGGATCGCCTATGCGCCCACCTGGGCCCGCTGGTTCACGCCCGAGCAGACGATCCGTGTCTTCGTCACCGCCCACAAGTCGCCGCTGCGCAGCCTCGAGTTCGTCACGCTGAAGATCAAGGACGCCGTCTGCGACCACTTCCGCACCGTGGCGGGCAAGCGGCCGAGCGTCGACACCCAGGCGCCGGACATGCGCATCCATGCGTTCCTGTCGGCCGAAACCGTCACGCTTTACCTGGACACCTCGGGCGATCCGCTCTACAAGCGCGGCTTCAAGCAGGCCGCGGTCGAGGCGCCGCTCAAGGAGAACCTGGCCGCCGGCATCCTCAGGCTCACCGGCTGGAAGCCGGGCGAGGAGGCCCTGTGCGACCCGATGTGTGGCAGCGGCACCTTCCTGATCGAAGCGGCCCAGATGGCCCTCGACGTGGCGCCGGGCCTGGGCCGGCATTTTGCGTTCGAACGCTTCAAGCACTACGAGCGGGACACCTGGCTGCCCATCCGCCAGGCCGCCGAGGCCCGCCGCCAGCCGCGGCGCAAGCTGGCGATCTACGGCTCGGACATCCTCGAATCCCAGCAGCGCAAGGCTTTTGTAAACCTGCGCAGCGCCGGCCTGGAAGGCTGCGTCGAGGTGGGCCGGGCCGACCTGCTGGAGCTGAATGCCCCCGCTCCCGCCGGCGTGCTGGTGGCCAACCCGCCCTACGGCGTGCGCCTGTCGGACACCGCCGAGCTGGAGGCTTTCTACCCCAAGCTCGGCGACGCGCTCAAGGCCCACTGGGCCGGCTGGCGCTGCTATTTCTTCACCGGCGACCCGGCCCTGCCGAAGGGCGTCCGCCTGAAGGCCAGCAAGCGCACGCCGCTCTTCAACGGCGCGATCGAATGCCGGTTGTTCGAATACCAGATGATTGCCGGTTCGGCCCGCAAGCCGAAACCGGCCGACAAAGCCGCAGACTAAAAATTTTCGGCTGACGCTGGCGGTAGCGTCGCCGCCAAGAAGCATCGGCCTCCCGCAGAAAAAAGGGGCCCATAAAGCGTAGCGAGCGGCTCGAGGTCGCAACTAGAAGCACAGCCGTACATGAGTACGGCGAGCATCGCAGTCGCAGGATCGGAGCGCGCAGTAGCTTTATGCGCCCATTCACACGATGTCGAGGTTCTGGATGCCCGACAGCATGTCGCCCCGGTCGCCGCGGCGGCTCTTGAGCTTGATCTGCAGGCGCAGGTCGTTCATGGAGTCGGCGTTGCGCAGGGCGTCTTCGTAGGTGATGAGGTTGCGCTCGTAGAGGTCGAAGAGGCTCTGGTCGAAGGTCTGCATGCCCAGCTCGCTGGAGCGCTTCATGACGTCCTTGATGCCCGGGACTTCACCCTTGAAGATGAGGTCGGAGATCAGCGGCGAGTTGAGCATGACCTCGACGGCCGGCACGCGGCCCTTGCGGTCGCACATGGGCAGCAGGCGCTGGGAGATGAGGGCCCGCAGGTTGAGGGAGAGGTCCATCAAGAGCTGCTGGCGGCGCTCTTCGGGGAAGAAGTTGATGATCCGGTCGATGGCCTGGTTGGCGCTGTTGGCGTGCAGGGTGGCCAGGCACAGGTGGCCGGTTTCGGCGAAGGCGATGGCGTAGTCCATCGTCTCGCGGTCGCGGATCTCGCCCATCAGGATCACGTCGGGGGCCTGGCGCAGGGTGTTCTTGAGGGCCGGCTCCCAGGATTCGGTGTCGATGCCGACCTCCCGCTGGGTGACGATGCAGTTCTTGTGGGCGTGCACGAACTCGATCGGGTCTTCGATGGTGATGATGTGGCCGAAGGTCTTTTCGTTGCGGTAGTCCACCATCGCCGCCAGCGAGGTGGTCTTGCCGGTGCCGGTGCCGCCCACGAAGATCACCAGGCCGCGCTTGGAGACGGCGATCTCCTTGAGCACCGGCGGCAGGCCGAGCTCGTCGAAGTTGGGGATGCGCTGGGGAATGGTCCGCAGCACCAGGCCGACCTGGCCCTGCTGGATGAAGGCGTTGGCCCGGAAACGCCCGATGCCCGCCGGCGAGATCGCGAAGTTGCACTCCTTGGTGGCTTCGAACTCCTGGGCCTGGCGGTCGCTCATGATGACCCGCGCCAGCTCGGCGGTGTGGGTGTGGGTGAGCTGCTGGTTGGACTGGGGTACGATCTTGCCGTCGATCTTGATGGCCGGCGGGAAGTTGGCGGTGATGAAAAGGTCGGACCCGTTCTTCTGAAGCATCAGCTTCAGCAGGTCGTTCATGAACTTGAGTGCCTGGTCGCGTTCCATGGTGTGTTCCTGTTGCCGGGCGGGCCGGCGGCTAGCGGTGATTGTCCGGGATCGCGCGGCGATCAGGCCGTGAAGTTGTCCTTGTTGGCGGCGCGAATGCGGGCTTCGGCACCCGACACGATATTGCGCCGCACCAGGTCGGCCAGGCACTGGTCGAGGGTCTGCATGCCCACGCCCTGGCCGGTCTGGATGGCGGAATACATCTGGGCGACCTTGTTCTCGCGGATGAGGTTGCGGATGGCCGGCGTGCCGATCATGATTTCGTGGGCTGCCACGCGCCCGGCGCCGTCCTTGGTCTTGAGCAGGGTCTGGGAGATGACCGCCCGCAGGGATTCGGACATCATCGCGCGGACCATGTCCTTTTCGGCGGCGGGGAAGACGTCGACGATACGGTCGACGGTCTTGGCGGCGGACGAGGTGTGCAGGGTGCCGAACACCAGGTGGCCGGTCTCGGCGGCGGTGAGGGCGAGGCGGATGGTTTCGAGGTCGCGCAGTTCGCCGACGAGGATCACGTCCGGGTCTTCCCGCAGGGCCGAGCGCAGCGCCGCGTTGAAGGACTGGGTGTCGCGGGCGACTTCCCGCTGGTTGATCAGGCAGCGCTTGGATTCATGGACGAATTCGATCGGGTCCTCGATGGTGAGGATGTGGCCATATTCGTTCTCGTTGACGTAGTCGACCATCGCCGCCAGCGTGGTGGACTTGCCCGAGCCGGTGGGCCCGGTGACCAGCACGATGCCGCGCGGCTGGCTGGAGATGTCCTTGAAGATCTTCGGGCAGTTGAGCTCCTCGAGGGTCAGCACCTTGGATGGAATGACCCGGAACACGCCCGCGGCGCCGCGGTTCTGGTTGAAGGCATTGACCCGGAAGCGCGCAAGGTTGGGGATCTCGAAGGAGAAGTCGGTCTCGAGGAACTCTTCGTACTGCTTGCGCTGGGCGTCGTTCATGATGTCATAGACCATGCCGTGCACATCCTTGTGGGTGAGCGCCGGCAGGTTGATCCGGCGCACGTCGCCATGGACGCGGATCATGGGCGGCAGACCGGCGGAGATGTGCAGGTCGGAGGCCTTGTTCTTGACGGTGAAGGCAAGCAGTTCGGTGATGTCCATCGTGATGACTCGTCGCTTTCTGGGGGTGGAGGGGCCGAGTTCGGGGGCAATTTGGGGGCTCGGGCCGGTGCTATACTCAACGGCCTGAGGCTTCCGAATATTGAGCTTTGCAAGATTATAAGTCAGGGCTTTCCGCCCGCCTTCAAAACCTTGTCATGCGCATTGCGCGTGCCGCCGAGGCGGCCGGGCGCGATGCCGCGGAGGTAAGGCTGCTGGCCGTCAGCAAGACCTGGCCGGCCGACAGTGTGCGCGAGGCGGCGGCCGCAGGCCAGCGCGCCTTCGGCGAGAACTACGTGCAGGAGGGCGCCGAGAAGGTCGACGCCCTGGCCGCGCTGGGCCTCGAATGGCATTTCATCGGCCCGCTCCAGAGCAACAAGACGCGCCTCGTGGCGAATCGTTTTGCGTGGGTGCACTCCATCGACCGCCTGAAGATCGCCGAGCGCCTGTCGGCCCAGCGCGACGCGCACCTGCCGCCCCTCGAGGTGTGCATCCAGGTCAATGTGAGCGGCGAGGCGAGCAAGAGCGGCGTGGCGCCCGCCGAGCTGCCGGCGCTGGCCCATGCGGTGGCGGGCTTGCCGAGGCTGCGCCTGCGCGGCCTGATGGCGATCCCCGAGCCCACCTCCGACGTGGCCGTGCAGCGGGCGCGCTTCGCCGCGCTGCGCGAATTGCGCGACCAGCTCAACGCCGGCGGCCTGGCCCTCGACACCCTGTCGATGGGCATGTCCGACGATCTCGAGGCGGCGATTGCGGAGGGCTCGACGATGGTCCGGGTCGGCACCGCGATCTTCGGCTCCCGGTCTTGAGGCCTGACGGCCTTGCGGTGGCTGGCCTGGCCGGCTGCCGCTTGTTTTCCCGGCAGGCGCCGCATCATTCCCGGCGGCCTGTATCCTTTCGACTCCTATTGACGGAAAGACGGCAATGAAAATTACCTTCCTCGGCGGCGGCAACATGGCGGCGGCCCTCATCGGCGGTCTCCTCAAGCGTGGCTTCAAGGCGGCAGACGTGCAGGTGGTCGAACTCTCCGGCGAGGGCCGGGCCCGCCTCTCCGCCGACTTCGGCGTGCGCGCCGTCGAAGCCCTGGATGATGCGGCGCTGGCCTGCGACGTGCTGGTGCTGGCGGTCAAGCCCCAGCAGCTCCGCGCCGCGGTGGCGCCCATCGCCGGCCGGCTCGAACGGCAGCTGGTAGTGAGCATCGCCGCCGGCCTGCGCCTGGCCGACATCGGGCGCTGGCTGGGGGGCCACGGCAACCTGGTACGCTGCATGCCGAACACGCCGGCCCTGATCGGTGCCGGCATCACCGGCCTGTTCGCCGACGCTTCGGTGAGCGCTGCGGGTCGCGCGGCTGCCGAAGAGGTGCTGGCGGCGGTGGGTTCCACCGTGTGGGTCGCCGACGAGGCGCAGATCGACGGCGTCACCGCCATCTCGGGCAGCGGCCCGGCCTATGTCTTCCATTTCATCGAGTGCCTGCAGGCCTCGGGCGAGTCCCTCGGCTTCGACGCCGACACCGCCCGCAAGCTGGCCATCGACACCGTGCTCGGCGCGGCCCGGCTGGCCGCCGGCAGTGCCGAGTCGCCTGCGGTGCTGCGCGAGCGCGTGACCTCCAAGGGCGGCACGACCGCCGCGGCGCTGGCCTCGATGGCGGCGGACGGCTTCCCGGACGTGATCCGGCGCGCCGTGGTGGCTGCCGAAGCCCGCGGGCGCGAGCTCGGCGACGAGCTGGGCCGCGACTGAGCGAGGGAGGCGTCATGCTCGGTAGCCTTCTCCTCACGGTCATCGAAACCGTCGGCGGCCTGCTGACTGGCGTGCTGCTGGCGCGCTTCATCATGCAGTGGCAGCGGGTTTCGTTCCGCAACCCGATCGGCCAGTTCGTCGTGGCCACCACCGACTGGCTGGTGCTGCCCCTGCGGCGCTTCATTCCCGGGCTGGGTGGCCTGGACCTGGCCAGCCTGCTGCCGGCGTGGGTGGTTCAGGTGCTCGTGGTGTTTGCGATGCTCGGGCTGATGGGCCGGATCGGTGCCGCAAACCCGTTCGGCCTGCTGGCCGTGATGTGGGGCGTGGGCCTCCTCGAGACGCTCAGGGTGGCCCTCTACCTGCTGATGGGCGTGGTGCTGATGTCGGCGATCCTGTCGTGGGTCAATCCGTATGCGCCGATGGCCGGCGTCATCAATGCGCTGGCGGAGCCGTTCCTGCGCCCGTTCCGGCGCGTCATCCCGCTCATCGGTGGTGTCGACCTGAGCCCCATCGCATTTTTCCTGCTGCTGCAGGTCGCCCTCAGCGCCCTGTCGATGGGCAAGTTGATGCTGATCGGCGTGGCCTGAGCATGAGCTGGTGTGTCCAGGCGGCCGACGGCAGCCTGATCCTCACGCTGCACATCCAGCCCGGCGCCCGCAAGACCGAGATCGCCGGGCTCCACGGCGAGGCGCTCAAGATCCGGCTTGCCGCGCCCCCGGTCGACGGCAAGGCCAACGCTGCGCTCCTGGGCTTCCTGGCCAAGGCCTGTGGTGTGTCGAAATCGGCGGTGGAACTGGTCAGCGGCGACACATCCCGCGCCAAGCGGGTCCGTCTCCGCGGGGTGGACCCGGCCAGGGTGGCGGGGCTCGCAGGGCCTTGAGGCCATTTCGGCAGTATCAAAGCAAAAGGCCAGTCCCGAAAGACTGGCCTTTTGCTTTGATACTGGTGCTGCTGACCGGAATCGAACTGGTGACCTACTGATTACGAATCTGAAGGTAGGCGTGTTTATCGGTGTTGATGGGGATGCACGGATTTATAGAAAGTCATTGAAAATATTGGTTTTTAGATATTTTGGTGTTGATTCGAATTGAGGCGGGTTGATAGAATTTGGCTACACCGTGGCTACACGGGCCGTCCATGTAGCCAGATCAGGAGCCGACGCCATGCAACGCGAACGACTGACCCCCGACCGAATCCGCCGCTTCGCCTGCCCGGTCGATGCGAAGCAATCCTTCCTGTGGGACACCGACGCGCCGCGGCTCGCCGTGCGTGCGACTGCCGGCGCCAAGTCCTTCATCTTCGAGGCCAAGCTGAACCGGCAGACGATCCGGGTCACAATCGGCGACGTGAAGGCATGGAGCCTTGACGACGCCCGCGCCGAAGCCCGCCGGCTGCAAACCCAGGTTGACCAGGGTATCGATCCGCGCCAAGAGAAGGCCGAGCGCATCGCCGCCGCCGAGGCCAAGCG
>JAKLLM010000029.1 GCA_023150125.1 Zoogloea sp. | reverse complement strand
GCGGAGGTGAAATGACGGATTACCCCAATTCCACCGGCTGAGGGCGAGCAAGCTCGCCCCTACACGCGCTCGACGGTTCGTGCCGGAAGGGCAGCCAGCACCGCCGCCACTCCCCGCCCTCCACTCCCGGTATACTCCGCCCCGCCCATGCCCGTCGAACACTACGAGAACTTCCCCGTCGCCTCCTTCCTGCTGCCCGCGCGTCTGCGTGAGCCGGTGGAGGCGATCTATGCCTTTGCCCGCTCCGCCGACGACATCGCCGACGAGGGCAACGAACTGGCGCGGGTGCGCCTCGAGCGGCTCGACGCCTACCGGCGCCACCTGCGCTCGGCCGAGCGCAAGCGGCCCATCGACGACCCCGAGCTCGCCCCCATGTTCGACCGCCTCGGCCGCAACATCCGGCGCCACAAGCTGCCGGTGGGCTTGTTCCGCGACCTGCTCGACGCCTTCAGCCAGGACGTGCGCAAGACCCGCTACGCCGACTTCGCCGAGCTGGCCGACTACTGCCGACGCTCGGCCAACCCGGTGGGGCGGCTGCTGCTGCGCCTCTACAAGGCCGACACGCCGGCCAACCTCGAGCTGTCCGACAAGATCTGCACCGCGCTGCAGCTCATCAACTTCTGGCAGGACGTGGAAGTCGACTGGCGCAAGTACCGCATCTACATCCCGCTGGCCGACATGGAGCGCTTCGGCGTCACCGAGGCCGTCATCGCTGCCGGCGAGGTCACCCCGCAGTTTTCGGCGCTGATGGATTTCGAGATCCAGCGCGCCCGCACCATGATGCTGCAGGGCGCCCCGCTGGCCCGCCGCCTGCCCGGCCGCATCGGCTGGGAGCTCCGCCTGGTGGTGCAGGGCGGGCTGGCGATTCTCGACAAGATCGAAGGGGTCGGCTACGACGTGTTCACCCGCCGCCCGACCCTCGGCAAAACAGACTGGCTGCGCCTCGTGTGGCGCGCCGCCACCCGGTAGCCCACCATGACCGACCCCCACGCCTACTGCCAGGAGAAAGCCTCCAGCAGCGGCTCCAGCTTCTACTACAGCTTCATGTTCCTGCCGCCCGAGCGGCGCCAGGCGATCACCGCCCTCTACGCCTTCTGCCGCGAAGTCGACGACGTGGTCGACGAATGCCACGACCTGCAGGTCGCCCAGACCAAGCTCGACTGGTGGCGCAATGAGGTGCGCCAGGTGTTCGGCGGCCAGCCGCAGCACCCGGTCGGCCAGGCGCTCAAGGACGTCATCCAGCGCTTCCCGCTGCCCATGGAGCAACTGCTGGAAGTCATCGACGGCATGCAGATGGACCTCAACCAGACCCGCTACCTCGACTGGAAGGCCCTCAACCTCTACTGCTACCGGGTGGCCAGCGTGGTCGGGCTGCTGTCGGCCGAGATCTTCGGCTACACCAACCGCCAGACCCTCAAATACGCCCACGACCTCGGCCTCGCCTTCCAGCTCACCAACATCATCCGCGACGTGGGCGAGGACGCCCGCCGCGGCCGCATCTACCTGCCGGTCGACGAGCTGCAACGCTTCAATGTGCCGGCCCGGCAGATCCTCGACGCCAAGCACTCCGACAACTTCCGCGAGCTGATGGCCTTCCAGGCTGCCCGCGCCCGCCAGCTCTACGACCAGGCCTTCGCCCAGCTGCCCGCCGAAGACCGCAAGGCCCAGCGCCCCGGCCTCATCATGGCCGCCATCTACCGCACCCTGCTCGACGAGATCGAGGCCGACGGCTTCCTGGTGCTCGACCGCCGCACCTCCCTCACCCCGCTGCGCAAGATCTGGATCGCCGGGCGCACCTGGTTCAAGGGATGAACCCCGCCCCCCAGGTCGCGGTGGTGGGCGGCGGCTACGCCGGCTTCGCCGCCGCCGTCACCCTCGCCCGCGGCGGCACCCGGGTGACCCTGTTTGAAAGCTCCCGCGTGCTCGGCGGCCGCGCCCGCATCGTCGAGAAAGACGGCTACCGGCTCGACAACGGCCAGCACATCCTGCTCGGCGCCTACGCCGAAACCCAGCGCATGCTGCGCCTGGTGGGCGTCAAGCCCAGCGTGCTCGAAACCCGCCGGCTGGCCCTGGTGTACCCCGGCGAAGCCTGCAGCCTCCGCGCCGCACCGCTGCCGGCGCCGCTGCACCTGGCCGTCGGCCTCTTGCGCGCCCGCGGCCTCGGCCTCGCCGACAAGCTCGCCATGGCCCGCCTGATGCGCCACCTCAAGGCCCGCCGCTTCCGCATCGAGCCCGATCGCCCGGTGGCCGCCCTGCTCGCCGACACTGGCCAGACCGAACGCCTCAGCCGCCTCATCTGGGAACCCCTGTGCGTCGCCGCCCTCAACACCCCGATCGGCGAAGCCTCGGCCCAGGTGTTTGCCAGCGTGCTGCGCGACAGCCTGGCCGCCGGCGAATCGGCCTCGCACCTGCTGATCCCGCGGGTCGACCTGTCCGAACTCTTCCCCGTGCCCGCCGCCCGCTGGCTCGCGATGCGCGGCCACACCGTGCGCAGCTGCGAGCCCATCAAGGCCATCACCCGCAGCGGCGACGCCCTCACCCTCGACGGCGACCCGCGCCACACCCGCTACGACCACGTCGTCGTCGCCACCGCGCCCTACCACGTGGGCGGGCTGGTCGAAGCCCTGCCGGCACTGGCCCCGCTGGTCGACGCCCTCGACCGCCTGCAGCACGAACCCATCCTCACCGCCTGGCTCGCCTTCGACGGCCCGCTCAACTTCCCCGAACCCATGATCGGCCTCGCCGGCGGCTACGGCCAGTGGGCCTTCGACCGTGCCGCCCTCGGCGGGCCCGAAGGCCTCGTCGGCGTCGTCATCAGCGCCAGCGGCCGCCACCAGGACATCACCCGCGAAGCCCTCGAGATCGCCCTCCTCGAAGAGCTCCAGCAGGCCCTCGGCCCCCTGCCCGCGCTCAAGTGGTCGCAGCTCATCACCGAAAAGCGCGCCACCTTCGCCTGCACCCCCGGCCTCGCCCGCCCCGCCAACACCACCCCCGACCCCGGCCTGTGGCTCGCCGGCGACTACACCGTCTCCCCCTACCCCGCCACCCTCGAATCCGCCGTGCAAAGCGGCATCGCTGCCGGGCGCGGCATCCTCAAGGCGTGTGGGTTGAAGGAGGCGGGGGTGCTGGGTCTGAAATAGAGCGGAGAAAGACGCAGGCGCTTGGGTCAAGCGCGGCTTGAACCCAGGACCGGTGAAGCGGAGCCGCCGTCGTTGCTTGCCTTGGCTAAGAAGCCCCCCACCGGCTGGGCGCAGGCGAGGCGTGGCGAAGCCCGCCGGGCGTGCAAACCTGGCCGCTGGGCCGGGGTCGGCGCCGCCGAACATCGGAAAGCCGCCGGCGCCCATCCACGCCCCGCAGCCCCCCCGCATCCCCTCCCGCACACAAAAAACCCCGCCGGCAGCCGGGCCTGGCGGGGTCGCAGCGCTGTTGAGCGAAGCTCAGTTGCCGAGGAAATCCACCACCATCCGGTTGAACTTGTCGGCATGCTCCCACTGGGCCCAGTGGCCGCAGCGGTTGAAGATGTGCAGCTCGGCGTTGGGCATGCCCCAGATCAGGCGCAGGCCCACGTCCATCGGCACGAAGCGGTCGTCGCGGCCCCAGATCACCAGCGTCGGCGCGGCGATCTCGCCCAGGCGCGGGCCGTAGTCGGGGAACTGCTTCGGGTTGGCGGCGAGGCTCTTGACGAAGTTTTCCAGGTGGTCGCGGCGCGACATCATGTTGTCGAGGCGGGCCTGGTAGAGGGCGTCGGTGAGGCTGCTGGTGTCGAACACGAACACCGCCATCATCTTCTTGAGGTTGTCGATGGTGGGCTCGCGGTAGAGCGCCTGGAGCAGCTTGATGCCTTCGGTGGGCATCGGCACGAACTGGCTCGGGCCGCCGGTGCCGCCGCCCATCAGCACCAGCTTGCCGACGCGGCCGGGGTTGAACAGCGCAAAGGCGACGGCACTGTGGCCGCCCATCGAGTTGCCGACGATGTGCACCTTGTCGAGCCCCAGCGCGTCGAGCAGGCCCTTGAGCGCGCGGGCGTTAAGCTCGGAGCGGGAGCCGGTGCACACGATCGGGTCGCTCTTGCTCCAGCCCGGGCAGTCCATCAGGATCACCCGGTAGCCGGCGGCCACCAGCGGCTCGATGTTGCGGTTGAAGTTGGCCCAGCCGCTGGCGCCGGGGCCGGAGCCGTGGAGCATCACCACGGTCTCGGCGCCTTCGCCGCAGTCGTTGTAGTGCAGTTGCAGGTCGAGGTCGCCCTCGTGGATGCGCACGAAGCGGCTGGTGGCGGCTTCGGTGATGGAGGGCGCTTGAGTGGTCATGGTGTTGTGTCCTTTGTCCGGATGGGTTGTGCGGGCGCGCCGAGGCTTCAGTCGGTGAAGGGGCGCGGGCCGAAGCCGATGGGGGCCGGCGCGCAGGCCACGAGCTTCGAGAACAGACCGGCGAAATCCTCGTGCGCGGCGAGGTCGCGGGATGCCATGTCGGCCTGGAACTCGGCCTCGGCGGCGGCCCAGTCGGCGGCTTCGAGGTGGGCGCGCAGGCGCGGCAGCACCGCGCTCTCCTCGAGCATGATGTGGCCGCGGTAGAACTCGGCGTAGTCGTCGAAGGCCTTCGCGAAGGCCTCGAAGCAGGCCGGATCGGCCATGTACCGGTCCAGCGCCTGCTGCAACACGGCGATCCGCGCCGGGGCGGCGGCGTGCTGCTCACCCAGCCGGGCCAGGGCATCGGCGGCCTCCTGGCTGCGGCGGGCGAGGCGGATGAAGAGCGGGTCTTCGCGGGGGTGGTGGCGCTGCTCGGCGTAGGCGTCGAGGTAATGGACCATCGCCTGGAACAGCCTGAGGTCGGGCGCCAGCCGGCCGGCGCCGACTTCCTTCAGCATGAAGCGGATGGCGTGCAGGATCGAGGCCAGCGCCTGGTGCTCGTCGGAGATGATGCGCAGTGCTTCCATGGGGGTCTCCAGTGGTCGTTCAGGTGGACAGCAGTTCCTGGTGCTTGCTGCCCAGGCCGAGGTAGCTCTCGATCACGCGGGGGTCGTCGCGCAGGGCGCTGGCTTCGCCGTGCATCTTGATGCCGCCGTTTTCGAGCACATAGGCGTAGTCGGCCACCTGCAGCGCGGCGCGGGCGTTCTGCTCGACCAGCAAAATCGACACGCCGCGGCGGCGGAGCTCGGCGATGATGCGGAAGATCTCGCGCACGATCAGCGGCGCGAGGCCCAGGCTGGGCTCGTCGAGCATCAGCAGCTTGGGGCGGGCCATCAGCGCGCGGCCGACCGCCAGCATCTGCCGCTCGCCGCCGGACATGGTGCCGGCCTGCTGCAGGCGGCGCTCCTTGAGGCGCGGGAAGAGGGTGTACACCTCTTCCATCGTCTCCAGGTGGTCGCGCTTGCCGCTGCGGTGGCGCTGGAAAGCGCCCAGCAGCAGGTTGTCCTCGATGCTCATCGAGCCGAACAGCTCGCGCTTCTCGGGCACCAGGTTCATGCCGCGCACGACCATCCGCTCGACCTCCGGCACCTGCTCGATGCTGCCGTCGAAAGCCACCTCGCCGCGGGACGGCAGGAGGCCCATGATCGCCGACAGGGTGGTCGTCTTGCCGGCGCCGTTGGGGCCGATCACGGTGACGATCTTGCCTTCGCCCACGGCAAGGCTCACGCCGCTCACGGCCTCGACCTTGCCGTAGGCCACCGAGAGGTTCTTGACTTCGAGTACGTTGCGATCAGCCATCACACACCTCCCAGGTAGGCTTCGAGCACGGCCGGGTTCTTCTGGATCTCGGCCGGCAGGCCCTCGGCGATCTTCTCGCCGAACTCCATCACGACGACCCGGTCCACCAGGCTCATCACGAAGTCCATGTCGTGCTCGACGATCAGCACCGCCATGCCCTCCGACTTGAGGCGGCGCAGCAGCTCGGCGAGGGCCTGCTTCTCTTTGAGGCGCAGGCCGGCGGCCGGCTCGTCGAGGAGCAGCAGGCAGGGGTCGGAGCACAGCGCACGGGCGATCTCGAGGATGCGCTGCTGGCCCAGGGCCAGGCTGCCAGCCTCGGCGAACATGAAGTCCTTGAGGCCGACGCGCTCCACCTGAATCGCAGCTTCGCGCAGCAGCCGCGCCTCTTCTTCGCGGTCGAGGCGCCAGGCGGCGGGCAGCACGCCCTTGCTGCCGCGGCGGTGGGCACCGATGGCGACGTTCTCGAGCACCGTCATCTTGGGCAGCAGGCGCACGTGCTGGAAGGTGCGGCTCATGCCCAGCCCGGCGATCTCCCGCGAGCTGTGGCCGGCCACCGACTTGCCGCGGAACAGCACATCGCCCGAGGTCGGCGTGTCGACACCCGACAGCTGGTTGAACATGGTGCTCTTGCCGGCGCCGTTGGGGCCGATCAGCGCCAGGATCTCGCCGGCCTTCACGTGCAGGCTCATGTTGTTGTTGGCGACGAGGCCGCCGAACTTGCGGGTCACGTCCCTGGCTTCGAGGATGGTCTCGCCCATCGGCGGCTGCGGCTTACGGGCCAGCGGCGCGGCGGCGGAGTCGATGGCCTTGGGCGCCTCGCGCACCGGCACCAGGCCGGCGATCAGCGGCCACAGGCCGTCGCGGGCGCGCTGCAGCACGATCACCATCATCACGCCGAAGATGATCACCTCGAAGTTGCCGGCGCTGCCGAACACCTTGGGCAGGATGTCCTGCAGCCACTGCTTGAGCACGGTGATGACACCGGCGCCCACCAGCGCGCCCCACACCTGCCCGGCGCCACCGACCACCGCCATGAAGAGGTACTCGATGCCGATGTGCAGCCCGAAGGGCGTGGGGTTCACGAAGCGCTGCAGGTGGGCATACAGCCAGCCCGCGGCGCAGGCGTGCAGCGCGGCGATCACGAAGATCACCATGCGCGCCCGGGAGGTATCCACGCCCATCGACTCGGCCATCACCATGCCGCCCTTGAGGGCGCGGATCGCCCGCCCCTCGCGGGAGTCGAGCAGGTTGCGGGTGGTGAACAGCGCCGCCAGCACGAAGGCCCACACCAGGTAGTAGAACTGGCCGTTGTCGAGCAGCTCGTAGCCGAACACGCTCACCGCCGGGATCCCCGACAGGCCGCCGTGACCGCCCAGGAACTCCATGTTGCCGAACAGGAAATACAGGCTGATGCCCCAGGCCATGGTACCCAGCGGCAAAAAGTGGCCCGACAGCTTGAGCGTCACCGAGCCGAGGATCACCGCCACCGTGGCGGTGAGCACCAGCCCGGCAACCAGGGTGAACCACGGCGAGCTGCCGATGAAGGCCAGCCAGCCGGGCAGATCCTGGGCGGTGGTGAGCCACGCCGTGGTGTAGCCGCCGAGGCCGACGAAGGCCGCCTGCCCAAAGCTGGTGAGCCCGCCGACGCCGGTGAGCAGCACCAGCCCGAGGGCCACCAGCGCCGACAGCCCCACGTAGTTGAGCAGCGTTACATAGAACTCCGGCAGCACCAGCGGCGCGGCCACCAGCAGCACCAGAAACACGCCGAGCACCAGCTTGGGGCTGAGCCGCGACGGCGCGCCGGGCGCGGCCCGGGTTTGGGTATTTGCGTTCATTCTTCTTCCTCCACGTGGTGGGAAGTGAGGGAGCGCCACATCAGCACCGGGATGATCAGCGTGAACACGATGACGTCCTTGAAGGCGCTCGCCCAGAAGGACGAGAAGGATTCGAGCAGCCCGACCAGGATCGCCCCGCCCGCCGCCAGCGGGTAGCTGGCCAGCCCGCCGATGATGGCCGCGACGAAGCCCTTGAGGCCGATCAGGAAGCCGCTGTCGTAGTAAACCGTGGTGATCGGCGCCACCAGCAGGCCCGACAGCACGCCGATGACCGCCGCCAGAAAGAAGGTCAGCCGCCCCGCCAGCGCCGGCGAGATGCCCATCAGGCGCGCGCCGTTGCGGTTGATGGCGGTGGCGCGCAGGGCCTTGCCGTACAGCGTGCGGTCGAAGAACAGGTAGAGCGCGACGATCAGCACCACCGAGGCACCGAGCACCACCAGCGTGTGCCCGCCGATCATCAGCGAACCAAGCTCGAACTGCGCCTCGCTGAAGGGCTGGGTGCGCGAACCTTCGGGCCCGAAGATGAGCAGCCCGAGGCCGACCATCGCCAGGTGCACCGCCACCGAGATGATCAGCAGGACCAGCACCGGCGCCTCGGCCACCGGCTGGAAGGCCACCCGGTAGAGCATCGGCCCCATCGGCACGACGATCGCCAGGGCGATCAGCACCCGCGCGGCGGTGGGCAGCTCGGCGATCGGCAGGCCCCACAGCAGCCCCGCCAGCGCCAGCGGGTAGGCCAGATTCCACAGCACCGAGCGGCCGATGTTGCGCCGGCCGGTGGCCGAGAAGGCGTCGACGGCCAGCGTCAGCACGCCGCAGCCGACCAGCAGCCACACCGTGGCCGGAAACTGGCCGCCTTCGAGGGCCGCCATCGTGAGGGCACCCCAGGCGAGAAACTCACCCTGGGGGATGAAGATCACCCGGGTGACGGCAAACACCAGCACCAGCGCCAGCGCCAGCAGCGCATAGATGGCGCCGTTGGTGACGCCGTCCTGGCCGAGCATTGCAATGATTTCGGCATCCATCGCGGACTCCCGTGGAAACCCGCCGCCCGGCGAGGGCCGGCGGGTGGAAACGACAAGGCGGAGAAAGGCCGGGTGGCGCTTACTTGACCAGCTTCCAGTGGTTGTTCTCGACCTTGATCATCACGATCGCGCTGGCGTCGTAGCCGGCGTGGTCGCCCGCCGCCATGCTGTAGACGCCGTTGGTGCCGACCAGCTTGCTGGTCTTCTCGAGGCCGTCGCGGAGCGCCGCGCGGTACTCCGGCGTGCCGGCCTTGGCCTTGCCCTTCTGGGCGCCGGCGATGGCGTTCTGCAGCAGCAGCCAGGCGTCCCAGGTGGCGCCGGCGAAGGTGGAACGGGAATCCGGGCCGTACTTGGCCTCGAGGGTCTGGACGAAGGCCACCGCGTTCTTCTTGGTGGGGTGGCTGTCGGGCAGCTGCTCGGCCACCAGCACCGGGCCGACCGGGATCAGCGCGCCTTCGACGTTCTTGCCGCCGACCCGCAGGAACTCCTTGCTGGTGACGCCGTGGGACTGGTAGATGCGGCCCTTGAAGCCGCGCTCGCGCAGGGTGATCTGGGGCATCGCGGCGGGGGTGCCGGAGGCGCCCACGAAGACGGCATCGGGCTTGGCGCTGATCAGTTTGAGGATCTGGGCCTGCACGCTCGGGTCGGCGCGGCCGTAGCGCTCGGTGGCGACGATGGTGATCTTGCCCTCGGCGGCCTTGGTGAGGGCCTTGTGCAGCACCTCGCCCCAGGAGTCCGAGAAGCCGATGAAGCCGACGGTCTTGACGCCGGCCGCCACCATGTCGGCCACCACGCGCTGCACCATCAGGTCGGCGGAGGGCTCGCTGCGGAACACGAAGCCGCGCTTGTCGCCGGAGACGTCGAGGGGTGCGACGGAGATCATCGGCACCTTCTCACCGTTGGCCACGTCGGCCATCGCCACCGCGGTGCTGATCAGGTTGGGGCCGAGGATGGCGTCTACCTTGTCTTCGCTGATCAGCTTGCGCACGTTCTTGACGGCGGCGGTGGGGTCGGTGGCGTCGTCGAGCAGGATGAAGTTCACCTTCTCACCGCCGACGCTGGTCGGGAACAGGGACACGGCCTTGCGCGTCTCGGCGCCGAGGGCGGCGGCCGGGCCGGTGAGGGAGGCCACCACGCCGATGTTGATGTCGGCCAGGGCCGGAGCGGCGGCGAGGGCGGCGGCGGTGATCACGAACAGGTTCTTCAGTTTCATTGTTGTCTCCTCTGATTTGGGGGGTACGGTGCTGCGGTTTCAGGCGCCGGCCGAGATGCCGGTGAGCGCTGCGAAGCCGGCGATCCATTCGGGGATCGCCCGGTAATAGCGGGACTGGGCCGTATAGTGGCCGCCGGTGGCGGCGTTCATGGCGGCGTTGGCGGCGACCCAGGTTTTTACCTCGTGGGCCGAGGCGCCGGCCGCTGCGGTGATGGCGTCGTTGCCGTAGCCGTCGAGGGCGGCCCAGTCCTGGCAGGCCAGGTTGGCCATGAAGGCCTCGTCCCAGTTGGGGTTGAGCGGGTGCAGCGGGCTGCTGCCGCCGGCAAACAGCGTGGCGGCGTCGATGGTGCGCTGCTGGCGGGCGGCGCGGGCCGCGGCGTCGGGGTTGCGGCCGGCGATCAGGCGCTCGGCCACCTCGGGGCTGGCGGTGGCCATCTGCGGCACCGGCGGGTTGTGGGAGAGGCCGCCGGAGCCGATGAAGAGCACCCGCTTGTCGAGCCCGCGGGCAAACTCGCCCACAGCCTCACCGAACTGGCGGGCACGGCGGAAGCTCACCACCGGCGGCGCGACGCTGTTGATGAACAGCGGGATCACCGGGTAGCGGGCGAGGCTGCCGGTGAGCTCCTCGAGCGGCTGGGCGAAGCCGTGGTCCACCTGCATGCGGTAGGACACGGCGAGGTCGATGTCGCGGGCCACCACGTGGGCGGCGCAGGCTTCGGCGATCTCCCGCGGCACCGCCAGCGGGCCCGGCGAGGTGCTGTAATCGCCCACCGAATCGGCGGCGGTGCCGATGCACAGCTGGGGCATCGCATCCAGGAAGAAGCCGTTGTAGTGGTCCGGCGCGAACAGGAAGACGAGCTCCGGGTCGAAGGCCTCGACTTCGGCGCGCAGCCGGGCGACGACCTGGCCGACTTCATCGACCACCGCCGGCAGCGGGTCGACGTAGCCCTTCAGCGGAGTGTGGGAGAGGCAGGTGAGGAGCGCCTTCTTCATTTGGCCTTGCCTCCGGCATCTACCGCGAGGCCCATCTTGTCGGCGACGGCGGCGATCAGCTCATTGACCTCGATCGGGTACGAGATGCCCGCCACGAAGCGGTCGGGGCGCAGCAGCACGATGGAGCCCGGGTGCTGGCCGAACCATTCCTTGAGGCGCATCTGCTCGTCGCCGAGCACGTCGGTGGCGTCGCTCATGTCGACGGTACGGTCGATCTGCACCACCGGCTTGAGGGTCACGATCCTGGCGCCCAGGGCCTGCAGGATGGCACGGCTCTTGGGGCTCAACCAGTAGTTGGGGTCGGCGCCCCAGGCCAGCAGCGCGAAACCCTGGCCCAGCGCGTCGTCGAGCAGCTTCACCTCGCCGGCACGGGTGCGCACCTTGGGCTGGATGAACATGCGGCCGACCGGCGAGTTCTTGCGGCGCACCTTCTCGTGCACCACCAGGCCGTTCTCGTAGAAGGGCATCGGCTTGAAGCGCATCTCCATGAAGTAGCGCTTGACCGGCGGAATGTAGTTGAGCACCCAGGTCGTCACGTCGCGCAGGCCGGCCAGGAAGGCGTTGCGCGGCGAGAAGATGCGCCCGGCTGTGACCGACAGGTCGATCATCGCCTTGGCGTGCAGCGGGCGCTCCGACTGGTAGGTCTCGAGGAGCGCGTCGCTGCCCTTGCCGTTGACCACGTAGGCCAGCTTCCAGGCCAGGTTGGTGGCGTCGCGCATGCCGGTGTTGTAGCCCTGGCCCTGCCACACGGGCATGATGTGGGCCGCGTCGCCGGCCAGCATGATGCGGCCGATCTTCCAGCGCTCGGCGATGCGGGCGTTGTGGGTGTAAACGCGCTTGCGGATGAAGTCGAGGCGGCTGATGTCCACATTTGCCGGCAGCACCTTGGCCAGCAGCTCGGCCATCCGCGCGGGGGTGGTCACCTGCTCCTCGGTCTCGTCCTCGAAGATCATGAACTCGAAGCGGCGCACGCCGTCGGGCAGCGCCACCGACACGTAGGGGCGCTGTGGGTCGCTGTGCATGTAGATGTTGGGCACGCCGAGCGGGTCGTTGCGGATGTCCACCACCAGCCACTTGGAGGTGTCGGTGAAGCCGCCGAAGCCGATGCCCAGCGTGGTGCGGATGAAGCTGCGGCCGCCGTCGCTGGCCACCAGGTACTTGCAGCGCAGCTGATTGACCTTGCCCTTGTGCTGCACGGTGAGGCTGACGCCGGTGGCGTCCTGGTCGAACTTCTCGAGCTCGGCGCCCATCCACACGCTTACGTTGGCGAAGCGCTTGAGGCCGTCCATCAGCTCCCGGTCGACGGCGGGCTGGTTGAAGGCGTTGCGGCGCGACCAGCCGAAGTCGTCGGTGCGCGGCTCGATGGACGCGAAGCAGCGCCCGCTGGCGGTGACGAAGCGCATCCAGTGGTAGGGCGTAAGGTGCTGCTGCACGACGCCGGCCAGGCCGATGCCCTGGATGCTGCGCAGGCACTCGTCGTCCATGCCGACGGCGCGGGGGTAGTCGATGAGCTCCTCGCCCTTCTCGAGCAGCAGCACCTTGACGCCGTACTGGCCGAGGGTGTTGCTGATGGTCAGGCCGACGGGGCCGGCGCCGACGACGATCACGTCGGCATCGAAATCTTGAGCAGCGCTCATGGGTGGTCTCCTCCCGGGTGGGCTGCGGCAGGCTGAAAAAGGGCCTCCGCCGCGCGGATCGGTGTTGTTCTGGGCAAGCCCGCCAGGGCGGGCTACGGGTCTGGCCGATGCATCCGATTTATTGGCCTGGCTAATGGATGCATTTACGGAATTGATTCTATGGCCAGCGGGCGCCACGGCAAAAAATCAAAACAAAACGTCCACCTGTTGCACAATGTTGTTTTGTCTGGGGTTTTACGAGATGCGCAAAGACGGCGGCGCCGATTACGCCCTGGTCCGCGGGCTGACCCGCGGGCTCGACCTGCTCAAGGCGCTCAACAGCCAGGAAGGCGGCCGCTCGACCCTGGCCCAGCTGGCGCAGGTCACCGGCCTGCACCGCACCACCGTGCGCCGGCTGCTCGAAACCCTGATCGCCGAGGGCTACGTGCGCCGCAGCGCGTCCGACGACCGCTACTGCCTGGCCCTCAACGTGCGCTCCCTGGCCGAGGGCTTCCGCGACGAGGACTGGGTCTCGTCGATCGCCGCGCCGGCCCTCAGCGAGCTGCTGCAGACGGTGGTGTGGCCCTCCGACCTGACCACGCCCCAGGGCGCGGCGCTGATCATCCGCGAATCGACCCACCGCTTCAGCCCGCTGTCCTTCCACCGGGCGATGGTCGGCCAGACCATCCCGATGTTGCTGACGGCCGCCGGCCGGGCGTATTTTTCCCACTGCCCCGACGAGCAGCAGGAGCAGATCCTGCATGTGCTGCGGGCCGGCGACAGCGCCGAGGCGCGGCTGGCCGCCGACGCGCGCTTCGTGGCCGGCATCGTGTCGCGCACCCAGGAGCTCGGCTACGGCAGCAACGACGGCGAGTGGACCTCCCAGCGCAAAGTGGGCGCCATCGCGGTGCCGATCCGCCTCGACGGGCAGGCCGTGGCGGCGGTGAACATCGTCTATCTGAACAAGCTGCTGACCCTCAAGGAGGCCGAGCGCCGCTTCCTGCCGGCCCTGCAGCGGGCGGCGAAGCGGATCGAGGATCAGCTGTCGGGGAGGTCGGAGCCCCTGGCGGAGGCGTGGCCGGGGGCTTGAAGGCTTGAGGAGATTCGCTGCTGGGGGCGTCCTGGGCGACGCCCCGCGGCGTGTTCATGAACACCCGCGCCCGATGCAGCTCGGCCGCCGGACTTGGATGTCGACGAGCTGCGGGCTGCGAGGCTTCAGCGCGGACGCCTGGCGAAGGTCCGGGGAGCCGACGGCCGGCGCCCCGGAGCCGGCGCGGCGGCGGCCATGAGCGCGGGCGGCAACGGGCCGGCCTGCTCACGCCACTCGCCCGGGGCGAGGCCGTCGAGCGCCCAATCGCCGATGCGCACGCGGATCAGGCGCAGGGTCGGGAAGCCGACCTTGGCGGTCATCCGGCGCACCTGGCGGTTCTTGCCCTCCCGCAGCACGAGCTCGACCCAGCTGGTCGGGATCGCCTTGCGTTCGCGGATCGGCGGGTTGCGCGGCCACAGCCAGGCGGGCTCGTCGACCAGGCGCGCCCCGCAGGGCCGGGTGACGAAGTCGCCCAGGTCGACCCCGGCCCGCAGGCGCGCCAGGGCCGCCTCGTCGGGCACGCCCTCGACCTGCGCGAGGTAGGTCTTGGGCAGCTTGTGCTGCGGGTCGGCGATGCGCTTCTGGAGCATGCCGTCGTCGGTGAGGACGAGCAGCCCCTCGCTGTCGGCGTCGAGGCGCCCGGCCGCATACACGCCGGGCACCGGCAGGCATTCGGCCAGGGTGCGCTGGCCGGGCTCGCCGGTGAACTGGCAGAGCACGTTGAAGGGCTTGTTGAGGAGGATCAGCATGGCGCCCTAGGCGTAGCGGCGCAGGCGCAGGGAGAACTCCTCAAGCTGGCGGATGCCGCTCTGCTCGGCGCGGGCGATCCAGTCCTGCAGTTGCTGGAGGAGCTGCTCGCGGCTGGCGGTGGAGCGGGCCCAGATCGCGGCGAGCTCGTCGCGCATGGCGACCACCGTGGCGAGGCGCGGGTTGTCGCGGAGCAGCGAGGCGAGGCGGCTCTGCTCGTCGGCACCCAGCGCATCCCGGTCGACGGCCAGCCAGCGGCGCAGCTCGCGCACCGTGAAGGTAGCGCCCGAGTGCGCCTTGAGGGCGACGAACTCTTCATGGGCGACGGCCTTGAGGGATTTGAGGTAGCGGCTCATCACGTCGTAGCGGTGGGTAATGACGGCCTGCAGGGTGTCGAAGTCGGCGTGGGCCTTGGCGCTGCCAAAGCGCGGCACCGGGATGGTCTTCTTGACCTCAGCCAGCCCAAGGCGCTCGAGGATGCGGATGTACAGCCAGCCGATGTCGAACTCGTACCAGCGCACCGACAGCTTGGCCGAGGTGGCGAAGGCGTGGTGGTTGTTGTGGAGCTCCTCGCCGCCGATCAGGATGCCCCAGGGCAGCAGGTTGGTGGAGGCGTCGGCGCAGTTGAAATTGCGGTAGCCGCCGAAGTGGCCGAGGCCGTTGATGACGCCGGCCGCCCAGAACGGGATCCAGGCCATCTGCACACCCCACATCAGCACGCCGGGCCAGGCGCCGAAGAACAGCACGTCGGCCGCCAGCATCAGCACTACGCCGAGCTTGGGGAAGCGCGAAAACAGCCGCCGCTCGAAGGCGTCGTCCGGCGTGCCATGGCCGTAGCGCTCGATGGTCTCGCGGTTGCGGGCCTCCTTGACGTACAGGAACACCCCGGTCCACAGCACCTTGTGGATGCCATGCACCTGCGGGCTGTGGGGGTCTTCGGGCGTCTCGCACTTGGCGTGATGCTTGCGGTGGATGGCCGCCCATTCCTTGGTGACCATGCCGGTGCTGAGCCACAGCCAGAGGCGGAAAAACAGCGCCGGCAGCGGGTGCAGCGCGAGGGCCCGGTGGGCCTGGTGGCGGTGCAGGAAGATGGTGACAGAGGCGATGGTGACGTGGGTCATCGCCAGCGTGGCGACGACGTAGCCCCACCAGGGGAGATCGATGAAACCGGAGAACATGGGGCGTGGAGTCCTGCGTGGTGTGGGGCTTTGATTCTAGACGGGGGCGGGAAAATGGGAAGTGGGAAGTGGGGAGTGGGGAGTGGGGAGTGGGAAGTGGGAAGTGGGAAGTGGGAAGTGGGGAGGGGCGGGTGCTTGGGAGGTGGGCACCCACGCTCAGCCCGGCCCCACTTCCCACTCCCAATTACCCATTACCCATTCTCCACTCCCCGCCCTTCAGATTTTCGCCGCGGTCAGGTGCGGGGCGCCCCAGGTGGTGCGCCAGCGGCGCTTGACGGTGGTGAGGCCGAGGAGGGCGGCGATGGCCAGCGCAGCAAAGATCAGGAAGCCGGCCTGGTAGCTGCCGGTGACCTGCTTGCTGTAGCCCAGGCTGGAGGCCAGGTAGAAGCCGCCGACCCCGCCGGCCATGCCCACCAGGCCGGTCATCACGCCGATCTCCTTGCGGAAGCGCTGGGGCACCAGCTGGAACACCGCCCCGTTGCCCATCCCCAGCGAGAGCATGGCACACACGAAGACCGCCAGGGCCTGCCAGGCCTCGGGCATGCCGAAACTGACGATGGCCAGGAACAGCGCCGCCAGCACGTACATGGCGGTGAGGCTCTTGATGCCGCCGATGCGGTCAGCCACGTTGCCGCCGATCGGGCGCACCAGGCTGCCGGCAAACACGCAGGCGGCGGTGAAGAAGCCGGCGGTCTTCGGGTCGAGTCCGTACTGGGTGTTGAAGTAGATGGTGAGCGACGAGGCCAGCCCGACGAAGCCGCCGAAGGTGACCGAGTAGAAGAACATGAACCACCAGGCGTCCTTGTCCTTGAGCACCTTGAGGTATTCCGCCATCGACTTGGCCGGCGGGCACTCGGGGGCGTCCTTGGCCATCACCAGGTAAACCACGAAGACGATGGACAGCGGGATCAGCGCCAGGCCGAACACATTCACCCAACCGAAGGCGGCAGCCAGGCCCGGCCCGAACAGCGCGGCCAGCGCGGTGCCGGAGTTGCCGGCGCCGGCGATGCCCAGCGCGGTGCCCTGGTGCTCGGGCGGATACCAGCGGGAGGCCAGCGGCAGCGCCACCGCAAAGGCGGCCCCGGCGACGCCCAGGAAGAGGCCCAGGGTGAGCACCTGGGCGTAGCTATGGATGCCGAACTTCCAGGCCACGAAGAGGGCGGCGATCACGATCACCTGGCCGATGGCGCCGGCCAGCTTGGGCTTGAGGTGGTCCACCAGCACGCCCATCACGATGCGCAGCAGGGCCCCGGCGAGCACCGGGGTGGCCACCATCAGGCCCTTCTGGGTGTGAGAGAGGCCCAGGTCGGCGGCGATCTGCACACCCAGCGGGCCGAGGATGACCCACACCATGAAGGCGAGGTCGAAGTACAAAAAAGCGGCCAGCA
>JAKLLM010000028.1 GCA_023150125.1 Zoogloea sp. | reverse complement strand
CGTCGTCCCGGCGGGACTACTGTGTTCGACCCACAAACGGCCGCCATGATTCTCGACGATCGTGCGACAGATCGGCAGGCCGAGGCCCACGCCATCGGGTTTGGTGGTGGCGAAGGGCAGGAAGGGGTCGGCCCGGATGGCCTCGGCGAGCCCGGGGCCCTGGTCGGCGACGGCGAGCTCTACGCAGCCGTCGGCACCGGGCCGCGCGCTGATCCGCAGGATGCGCTCGCCGGCGAGCGCCGCCATGGCATCGATGGCGTTGCGGATCAGGTTGGCGAGCACCTGCTCGAGCTGCACACTGTCGGCCAGCACCCGCGGCAGTCCCTCCGCCAGATCCACCACGACCCGGACGTTGCTGGCGCCGAGATCGGGCTGCATGAAGCGCACGACGCTGCGCACGACGCTCCCGATGGCCACCGGCGCGGTAACAGGGCGGCCCTTGCGCACGAAGCCGCGCACCCGATGAACGATTTCGCCGGCGCGCAGGGCCTGCTGGGCGATCATCTCGAGCGGCTCGCGCAGGGGGTCGGCGAGCGGCCCCACGGCCTCCAGCCGGCGCAGCACCACGCCGCTGAAGTTGCGGATCGCGGTGAGCGGCTGGTTGAGCTCGTGGGCCAGCGCGGTGGCCATCTCGCCCACGTGGATGAGCCGGCCGGCGTGGGCCAGCTCCTGCGCCTGACGCTTCTCGCGCTCGACGGCGAGGTGGCGGTCGTGCACGTCGCGCACGGTGCCGGTCATACGCAGCGCCTTGCCGGCGGCATTGCGCTCCATCACCTTGCCGCGCACCGCGACCCAGCGGTAGGCGCCATCCTCGCAGCGCAGGCGGAACTCGACGTCGGCGATCGGCTCGCGCCCGCGGAGGTGGGCGTCGAAGACGGCCATCGCCCGGCGCAGGTCGGCCGGGTGCAGGCGCTCGGGCCAGAAGTCGTTGCCCCGCACCGGGCGGTTGCCGCACAGGCCGATGATGCTGCGGAACGACGGGCTGACGTAGATCTCGCCGCCCTCGATGCTCCAGTCCCAGCGCGCATCGCCGTGGCCCTCGAGGGCAAAGCGCCACAGGCGCTCGGACTTGCGCAGGTTCTCGATTTCGAGGTGCGCGACGCTGACATCCCGGTGGGTGCCGACGAAACGCACGGGGTCTCCGGTGGCGTCCCGCTCGCAGACCCTGCCTCGGGCCTGGATCCAGCGATAGCGGCCGTCCTTGCCGAGCAGGCGGAACTCCGCCTCGTAGGCCGCCGTCGCGCCGTGCAGGCAGGCCTCGAGGCGGCGCAGGGCCTCGTCGCGGTCATCGGGGTGGAGCAGGTGGCGCCACTCGAGAGCGGCCGCCTCGTCGGGCGTGTAGCCGAGCATCGCCCCCCACAGGGGCGAGCGGTATTCATGGCCACTGGCGATGTGCCAGTCCCACACGCCGTCGCCGGAGGCCTCTAGGGCCAGCCGCCAGCGCTCGGCGTCGGCTGGCGGGGTGGCTGGCGGCTGCGGGGCGGCCACGGGACGAACCCTCAGCGCAGGCCGCCGCCCGGCATCATGCCCTTCATGGCGCGCATCATCTTCTGCATGCCGCCCTTCGAGAACTGCTTCATCATCTTCTGGGTCTGCTCGAACTGGCTCAGCAAGCGGTTGACCTCCTGCACCGTCACGCCGGCACCGGCGGCGATGCGGCGCTTGCGCGAGGCCTTGAGGAGCTCCGGCTTGGCGCGCTCGATCGGCGTCATGGAGTTGATGATCCCCTCGATGCGCTTGACGGCCTTCTCCTCGACGCCGCCCTGGAGCTGCCCGGCGGCCTGCGAGAACTGTGCCGGCAGCTTGTCCATGAGGCTGCTGAGGCCGCCCATCTTCTTCATCTGGCCGAGCTGGTCCTTGAAGTCGTTGAGGTCGAAGCCCTTGCCGCTCTTGAGCTTCTGGGCGAACTCCTTGGCCTTCTCCTCGTCGACGCCGCGGCGCGCGTCCTCGACCAGCGACAGGATGTCGCCCATGCCGAGGATGCGGCTGGCCATCCGCTCGGGGTGGAACTCCTCGAGGCCGGCGAGCTTCTCGCCGACGCCGGCGAACTTGAGCGGCTTGCCGGTGACGTGGCGCACCGACAGCGCCGCACCGCCGCGGGCGTCGCCGTCGAGCTTGGTGAGCACCACGCCGGTGAGGGGCAGCGCGTCGTTGAAGGCGCGGGCGGTGTTGACCGCGTCCTGGCCGAGCATCGCATCAACAACGAACAGCGTCTCGATGGGCTTGACCGTGGCGTGGAGGGCCTGGATCTCCTCCATCATCGCCTGGTCGATGGCGAGCCGGCCGGCGGTGTCGACGAGCAGCACGTCCATGTAGTGGCGGCGGGCGTAGTCGACGGCCGCGAGGGCGATATCGACAGGCTTCTGGTCGGGCGTGGACGGGAAGAACTCGACCCCCGCCTGCTGGGCGACGGTCTGGAGCTGGGCGATGGCGGCCGGGCGATAGACGTCGGTGGACACCACCATCACCTTCTTCTTCATCCGCTCGGACAGCATCTTGGCGAGCTTGCCGGTGGTGGTGGTCTTGCCGGCGCCCTGCAGGCCGGCCATCAGGATGATCGCCGGGGGCTGGGTGGCCAGGTTGAGGCCGGCGTGGGCGCCGCCCATCAGGTCGGTGAGCTCGCGGTGCACCACGCCGACCAGCGCCTGGCCGGGGGTGAGGGAGCTCAGGACTTCGGTGCCGACGGCCTTTTCCTTGACCCGGGCGATGAAGTCCTTGACCACCGGCAGGGCCACGTCGGCTTCCAGCAGGGCCATGCGGACTTCCCGCAGGGCGTCCTGGATGTTGTCTTCGGTAAGGCGGGCCTGGCCGCGCAGGGTCTTGACGACCTTGGCCAGTCGCGTAGTGAGGTTGTCCAGCATGATGGTCTGTAGCCGAGGGCTTGGAGTAAACTTGCGAAATGCCTGCGATTCTACTTCATCTGCTCCCCGCCACCCTCTACACCGCGCTGGGCGTGCGTTTCTGGCACAGTCGCTGGCACGCGCCGGCCCTGTCGTCCCGCCCCGGCCTGCGGCCGTGGGAGCGCGCCCTGATGCTGCTGGCGCTGCTGGCCCACGGCTTTGCGCTGCACAGCGTGTTCTTCTCGCCCGAGGGCATCCACTTCGGCTTCAGCCTGGCCCTCTCGCTGATGATGTGGCTGGCCATGCTGTTCTACTGGATCGAGAGCCTCTACGCGCGCCTCGAGGGGCTGCAGACGCTGGCGATGCCCTTCGCCGCCATCTGCTCGCTGCTGCCGGCCTTCTTCCCCGACCCGCACCTGCTCGCCAACGCCGGCAGCCCGCTGTTCAGGGCCCATTTCGTCGTCGCGATGCTCGCCTACAGCCTGTTCACGCTGGCCGCCCTCCACGCGGTGCTGATGGCGGTGGCCGAGAAGCGCCTCCACGGGGCACGCCTCAGCCGGGCCTTCGCGGCGCTGCCGCCGCTCCTCACCATGGAGACCCTGCTGTTCCGCCTGATCGGCATCGCCTTCGTGCTGCTGACGCTCACGGTGGCCTCCGGCGTGCTGTTCTCCGAAGCCCTGTTCGGCAAGGCCTTCCGCCTCGACCACAAAACGGTGTTCGCGATCATCTCGTGGCTGCTCTTCGGCAGCCTGCTGGTCGGCCGCCACACCCGCGGCTGGCGGGGTCGCAAGGCCCAGTACTGGACGCTGGCCGGCTTCGTGGCACTGATGCTGGCCTACGTGGGCAGCCGCTTCGTGGCCGACGTGCTGCTCGGCCGCGCAGCTTGACAAGGCCCGACCCGGCACCAATACTCAGGCGAAACCCGGCCGAACTTCCCGCCTCCCGCCCCGCTTGGAAAGCATTCCCCTCTACGTTCAGTCGCTGATCCTCGTCACGCTCCTTGCGCTGTCGGGGTTCTTCTCGATGGCCGAGACATCCATGATGGCGGCCAACCGCTACCGGCTGCGCTCGGCGGCCAGCCTGGGCTCCCGCGGCGCGCGGCTGGCCCTGGCGCTGCTCGATCAGACCGACAAGCTGCTGGGCATCATCCTGCTGTGCAACAACCTCGTGAATGCCGCCGCGGCCACCCTGGTCAGCGTGATCACGATCCAGCTCTTCGGCAACGAGGAGTGGGTGCTCGGCGTGAGCACGCTGGGGGTCACCTTCCTGATCCTGGTGTTCTCCGAGATCACCCCAAAGGTGATCGGCGCAAACCACGCCAACCGCCTGGCCTGCGTCGTCAGCTACCCGCTGACCGGGCTGCTGAAGGGCCTTTATTTCATCGTCTGGTTCGTGAACCTGTTCGTGGCCGGCCTCCTCGGCCTGCTGCGCCTGCGTGACGCCGGAGCCGGCAGCCAGGACCTCTCGACCGAAGAACTGCGCACGATGGTGCTCGAGTCCGGTGCCTTCATCCCGCCCAAGCACCGCAGCATCCTGGTCAACCTGTTCGAGCTCGAGGACATCACCGTCGAGGACGTGATGACGCCCCGCCACCAGATCGAGGCGGTCGACATCTCCGAGCCGATGGAGGTCATCCGGGGCCACCTCGCCACCTGCTACCACACCCGGCTGCCGGTCTTCGACGGCGAGATGAACGCGGTGATCGGCATCCTCCACGTGCGCCGCCTGCTCGGCCAGAGCTTCGAGAACCGCCTGTCGGTGGCCGACATCCGCGAGCTGCTGGCCCGGCCCTACTTCATTCCGGCCAGCACGCCGGTGTATTCCCAGCTCCAGTTCTTCCAGGAGAACCGCGAGCGCCTCGGCCTGGTGGTCGACGAATACGGCGAACTGCTCGGCCTGGTGACCCTCGAGGACATCATCGAGGAGCTCATCGGCAAGTTCACCACCAGCGCCCCCGACGCCAGCGAGCGGCTGCGCTGGGGCGAGGACGGCAGCGTGATCGCCGACGGCAGCCAGCACCTGCGCGCCCTCAACCGCAAGCTCGGCCTGAACCTGCCGGTGGATGGGCCGAAGACCCTCAACGGGTTGGTGCTCGAGCATCTCCAGGACATCCCCGAATCCGGCCTGTCGGTGCGCATCGCCGGGGTGCCGATCGAGGTGGTCCAGGCCGAGGACCGTCGCATCAAGACCGTGAGAATATTCCGCCCGCAAAACGGCAAATAGACACAGAATGTGGCGCGGGTTTACAAGCCCGCCCCCCGGCGGCATGATCGCTGCAAATTTCAGGCAGACCACCCACCTAGACGCTCCGGCATGTCAGCACCACCCCAAGTTGCCCTGAGCGGGCTCGCTCGCGCCCTCGTACAGCACGGCCGTATCCTCGAGGCCGAGGCCCTCGCGTGCTCATCGTCGTCCGCCAACCCCAACGACTTCCTCATCGAGCTGATCAAGCGCGGGCTGATGAGCGCCGGCGATCTGGCGCGCTTCGCCGGCCAGACCTTCGGCTCGCCGATCATGGACCTGGCTGCCTACGACGTCGGCCACCTGCCCGTCGACGCCATCGACCGCAAGCTGATGATCAAGCATCAGGTGGTGGCCCTGGGCCGGCGCGGCAACCGGCTCACGCTGGCGCTGGCCGACCCGTCCAACCTGCGCATCCTCGACGAGATCCGCTTCCAGACCGGGCTCGCCGTCGACCCGGTGGTGGTCGAAGCGCCCAAGCTCGTCGCCCTCGTCGACCAGCTCTCCGAATCGGCCAGCACCACCCTCAAGGAGCTGACCGGCGAAGAGTTCGACATGGACCTCCTCGGCCAGGAGAGCGGCGTCGAGACACCCCAGCAGGACGAATCCTCCGACGTCGAGGACGCGCCGGTGGTGCGCTTCATCCAGAAGCTGCTCATCGACGCCATCAACGAGGGCGCCTCGGACATCCACTTCGAGCCCTACGAAAAGTACTACCGCATCCGCTTCCGCACCGACGGCATCCTGCGCGAGATCGCGCAGCCGCCGCTGGTCCTCAAGGAGAAGATCGCCGCCCGCATCAAGGTCATCTCGCGCCTCGACATCTCCGAGAAGCGCGTCCCCCAGGACGGCCGGATGAAGCTGGTGCTCTCCAAGAACAAGGCCATCGACTTCCGGGTCTCGACGCTGCCGACGCTGCACGGCGAGAAGATCGTGATGCGTATCCTCGACCCCACCTCGGCAATGCTCGGGGTGGACGCCCTCGGCTACGAGCCCGACCAGCGGGCCGCCCTGATGGAAGCCATCGGGCGCCCCTACGGCATGATCCTCGTCACCGGCCCGACCGGTAGCGGCAAGACCGTCTCGCTCTACACCTGCCTCAACCTCCTCAACAAGCCCGGCGTGAACATCAGCACCGCCGAAGACCCGGCCGAAATCAACCTGCCCGGCATCAACCAGGTCAACGTCAACGAGAAGGCCGGCCTGACCTTCTCGTTCGCCCTGCGCGCCTTCCTGCGCCAGGACCCGGACGTGATCATGGTCGGCGAAATCCGCGACCTCGACACCGCCGAGATCTCGGTCAAGGCGGCCCAGACGGGCCACCTCGTGCTGTCCACCCTGCACACCAACGATGCCCCGTCCACGCTCGAACGCCTAAAGAACATGGGCGTCGCGCCGTTCAACATCGCATCCTCGGTGATCATGATCACCGCCCAGCGTCTCGCCCGGCGCCTGTGCACCTGCAAACAGCCGGTGGACATCCCCATCGAGGCACTGCTCGCCGCCGGCTTCACCCACGAAGACCTCGACGGCAGCTGGCAGCCCTACGGACCCAAGGGCTGCGAGCGCTGCAAGGGCAGCGGCTACAAGGGGCGGCTGGGCATTTACCAGGTGATGCCGATTTCCGAGGAGATCGCACGTATAATCATGACGAACGGCAACTCGATGGACATCGCCGCCCAGGCCCAGCGTGAAGGCGTGCGGGATCTGCGCCAGTCCGGCCTGCTGAAGGTGAAGCAGGGGGTCACCTCACTGACCGAAGTCCTCGCCTGCACCAACGAGTGATCGCTTCACGCGGAAACAACCGATGGCCACTGCACCCACCAAGAAAACCCCCGCCCGCGGCACCAACGTCGTCCGCGAACACCTGTTCGTCTGGGAGGGCAAGGACAAGACCGGCAAGATCATCCGCGGCGAGATGCGCGCCACGACGGAAACCGTCGTGCAGACCGTGCTGCGCCGCCAAGGGATCCTCGCCCACAAGATCCGCAAGCAGGCCTTCGCCCGCGGGCGCAAGATCAACGACAAGGACATCGCGCTGTTCACCCGCCAGCTGGCCACGATGATGCGCTCCGGGGTGCCGCTGCTGCAGTCCTTCGACATCGCCATCAAGGGCTGCGGCAACCCCTCGCTGGCCCGCCTGCTCAACGACGTGCGCGCCAACGTCGAGACCGGCAGCAGCCTGTCCCAGGCTTTCCGGCGCCACCCCGAGCATTTCGACGCGCTGTTCTGCAACCTCGTCGCAGCGGGTGAACAGGCCGGTATCCTCGACTCCCTGCTCGACCGCCTGGCCACCTACAAAGAAAAGATCCTGGCCATCAAGAGCAAGATCAAGTCGGCCCTGTTCTACCCGATCTCGGTGGTCGTGGTGGCGGCCCTCGTGGTCTCGGTCATGATGCTGTTCGTCGTCCCCGAGTTCAAGAAGGTGTTTGCCAGCTTCGGCGCCGACCTGCCGGCGCCGACGATGCTGGTCATCAGCATCTCCGACTTCTTCGTCGACTACTGGTACATCGCCTTCGGCCTGATCTTCGGGGCCATCATAGGCATCTCCTACGCCTACAAGCACTCGGTGCAGATGCAGGCCACCGTCGACCGCCTCACCCTGCAGATCCCGGTGATCGGCGAGGTCATCCGCAAGGCCACCATCGCCCGCTGGACGCGTACCCTGTCCACGATGTTCGCTGCCGGCGTCCCCCTCGTCGAGGCCCTCGACTCGGTGGGCGGCGCCTCCGGCAACGTGGTCTACAAGAACGCCACCAAGCAGATCCAGTCCGACGTCAGCACCGGCACCAGCCTGACCGTGGCCATGCAGAACTCCCTCGTGTTCCCCACCATGGTGATCCAGATGGTCTCCATCGGCGAGGAGTCCGGCCAGCTCGACTCCATGCTCAGCAAGGTCGCCGACTTCTTCGAGCGCGAGGTGGACGACGCCGTCGCCGGCCTCAGCCAGCTGCTCGAGCCGGTGATCATGGTCTTCCTCGGCACGGTGATCGGCGGCCTCGTCGTCGCAATGTACCTGCCGATCTTCAAACTCGGTGCCGTCGTCGGCTGAGGCCGGCGGCTCATCCCGCAAACCATCATGGACCTCCTGAGGGACCCTCTCGTCTTCACGGCCCTGTGCACGCTGCTGGGCCTGTTCATCGGCAGCTTCCTCAATGTGGTCATCCATCGGCTGCCGGTGATGATGGAGCGGGAATGGCAGGCCGAGGCCGCCAGCCTGCGCGGCGAGGAGCCCGAGTCCGCGGCCCCGGTGTTCAACCTCTCCACGCCCCGCTCGCGCTGCCCCCACTGCGGCCACCCGATCGGCGCCCTCGAGAACATCCCGGTCGTAAGCTACCTCGTGCTGCGTGGCCGCTGCCACCACTGCAGCGCCCCCATCGGCGTGCGCTACCCGTTGATCGAGATCGCCTGCGCCGCCTTGTCCGGCCTCACCGCGCTGCATTTCGGCTACGGCCTCGCAGGGGCCGGCGCGCTGGTCTTCCTGTGGGCGATGATCGCGCTGTGCTTCATCGACCTCGACACCCAGCTGCTGCCCGACAGCATCACCCTGCCGCTCCTGTGGCTGGGCCTGCTGCTCAACCTCGGCGGCACCTTCACCGACATCTCCAGCGCCGTGGTCGGCGCAGCGGCGGGCTACCTGGCCCTGTGGTCGGTGTTCTGGCTGTTCAAGCTCACCACCGGCAAGGAGGGCATGGGCTACGGCGACTTCAAGCTGCTCGCCGCCATCGGTGCCTGGCTCGGCTGGCAGATCCTGCCGCTCACGATCCTCCTCTCGTCCCTGGTGGGGGCAGTGGTCGGGATCGCGCTGATCGTGCTGCGCAAGCACGGCCGCGAGATCCCCATTCCCTTCGGCCCCTATCTTGCCGCCGCCGGGCTCCTCGCCCTCTACTGGGGCCAGCCCCTGACGGAGGCCTACCTGGGCCTGCTCTGACGGAGCGCTCGCCGCCACGGCCCGGGCCGGCAGCGGCTTGAAACACCGGCGCCCGCCCCCATCTACGCTGCAGCGGGTCTGTTTCGCCCGATGTTGCGATGCGCTAAACTTCGCCCAACTGACTTTCCGGAGCTCGTCATGCCCATCTACGAGTATCGCTGCAGTGCCTGCGGCCATCAAAAAGACCATCTTCAGAAAATGAGCGATGCCCCGCTCACCACCTGCCCCGCCTGCGGCGCCGAAGCCTATTCCAAGCAGCTCTCGGCAGCCGGCTTCCAGCTGAAGGGCAGCGGCTGGTACGCCACCGACTTCAAGGGCGGCAGCGGCTCCAGCCCCAAGGCCGAGGCGCCCAAGAGCGACAGCCCCGCCGCGACGCCCTGCGGCGGCAGTTGCGCGTGCCACTGAGCCGGGACGCCCGCGAAACCACTGAATGAAAAAATACTTCGTCACCGGACTGCTGATCTGGATTCCGCTGGTCATCACCCTCATGGTGCTGGCCTGGATCGTCAACACCCTCGACCAGATCCTCCTGCTCGCACCGGCCGCAGTCCGGCCCGACGCCCTGCTGGGTTTCCACCTGCCGGGCGTGGGTGTCGTCGTCACGCTGCTGCTGATCCTCATCACCGGCCTCGCCGCCGCCAACTTCGTCGGCCAGCGGCTGGTGGGCTTCTGGGAAAGCCTGCTGTCGCGCATCCCGGTGGTCAAGTCGATCTACTACAGCGTCAAGCAGGTGTCCGACACCCTGCTGTCCAGCAACGGCCAGGCCTTCCGCAAGGCCCTGCTGATCCAGTATCCCCACCAGGGCATCTGGACCATCGCCTTCCAGACCGGCAAGCCCGGCGGTGACGCCGCCCGGCACCTCGGTGACGATTTCGTCAGCGTGTATGTACCCACCACGCCCAACCCGACTTCCGGCTTCTTCCTGATGCTGCCGCGCAAGGACGCCATCGAGCTCGACATGAGCGTCGACGATGCCCTCAAGTACATCATCTCGATGGGCGTGGTCGCACCGCCGCCTCCCGGCGGAGCCCTGCACTCCACCGCGGCCCTACTGAATCGATAAACGCGCCTGCCGGTCGGGTGCGTTCCGTTTTTTCCAGATATAAAGATCCCACCATGCGAACTCAATACTGCGGCCTCGTCTCCGCCGCCTATCTCGACCAGATCGTCACCCTCTGCGGCTGGGTCCATCGCCGGCGCGACCACGGCGGCGTGATCTTCATCGACCTGCGCGACCGGGAGGGCCTCGTCCAGGTCGTCTGCGACCCCGACCGGGCCGAGATGTTCCAGGTGGCCGAATCGGTCCGTAACGAGTTCGTCCTCAAGATCACCGGCAAGGTCCGCCGCCGCCCCGCCGGCACCGAGAACGCCGGCCTGGTGTCGGGCGAGATCGAGATCCTGTGCCACGACATCGAGGTGCTCAACACTTCCGCCACGCCCCCGTTCCAGCTCGACGAGGAAAACCTCTCCGAGACCACCCGCCTCACCCACCGCGTCATCGACCTGCGTCGCCCCCAGATGCAGAAGAACATGATGCTGCGCTACAAGACGGCGATGGCCTTCCGCCGCTTCCTCGATGCGCGCGGCTTCATCGACATCGAAACCCCGATGCTCACCAAGAGCACCCCCGAGGGCGCCCGCGACTACCTGGTGCCCTCCCGCGTCCACGATGGCCAGTTCTTCGCGCTGCCCCAGTCGCCGCAGCTCTTCAAGCAGATGCTGATGGTGGCCGGCTACGACCGCTACTACCAGATCGTCAAGTGCTTCCGCGACGAAGACCTGCGCGCCGACCGCCAGCCCGAATTCACCCAGGTCGATATCGAGACTTCCTTCCTCACCGAGACCGAGATCACGGCGATGATGGAAGAGATGATCCGCTCGATCTTCAGCGAGGTGCTGTCCGTCGAGCTGCCCAACCCCTTCCCGCGCATGACCTACGCCGAGGCCATGAGCCGCTTCGGCTCCGACAAGCCCGACCTGCGCGTCACCCTCGAGCTCACCGACGTCACCGACGCCGTCGCCGACGTGGCCTTCAAGGTCTTCAGCGGCCCCGCCACCTCCGGCGGCCGCGTGGCCGCCATGCGCGTGCCCGGTGGCGCCAGCCTGTCCCGCGGCGAGATCGACGAATACACCAAGTTCGTCGGCATCTACGGCGCCCGCGGCCTCGCCTACATCAAGGTCAACGACGTCACCCAGGTCAATGAAACCGGCCTCCAGTCGCCCATCGTCAAGAACCTCCACGAAACCGCGCTGCGCACCATCCTCGAGCGCACCGGCGCCCAGTCCGGCGACCTGATCTTCTTCGGCGCCGACAAGACCAAGGTCGTCAACGATGCCCTCGGCGCGCTGCGCACCAAGCTCGGCCACGAGAAGGGCTACGTCAACGGCAAGACCTGGGAGCCCCTGTGGGTCGTCGACTTCCCGATGTTCGAATACGACGAGGAAGACAAGCGCTGGACCGCCTGCCACCACCCCTTCACCAGCCCGAAGGACGAGCACATGGACCTGCTCTTCACCGACCCGGGCAAGTGCCTCGCCAAGGCCTACGACCTGGCCCTCAACGGCTGGGAGATCGGCGGCGGCTCGGTGCGTATCCACCGCGCCGAGGTGCAGGAGAAAGTCTTCTCGGCCCTCAACATCGGCCCCGAGGAGCAACAGGCCAAGTTCGGCTTCCTGCTCGACGCCCTCAAGTACGGCGCGCCCCCGCACGGCGGCCTGGCCTTCGGCCTCGACCGCATCGTCACGATGATGACCGGCGCCGAGTCCATCCGCGACGTGATCGCCTTCCCCAAGACCCAGCGCGCCCAGTGCCTGCTCACCGACGCCCCGTCGCCGGTCGACGAGAAGCAGCTGCGCGAGCTGCACATCCGCCTGCGCCAGAAGGCGCCGGAAGCGCCGGCCGCCTGATCACCGGGCTGCGGCACTGCCAAGCGGGCGAACGGCCAGGCCGTTTGCCCGCTTTCTTTTTGTGCGGGCCTCAAGAATCCGGGCGCACGGCCGTTCCAGACCATCAATCCCGCGCCCCGCCCGTTGCCCACCGTGATCGAACTCGGCACCATCTCCGCCCTCATCGTCGAAGCCAACCCCGGCATGCGGACCCAGCTCCGCAACATGCTCAACATGGCCGGCATCACCAAGGTCCAGTTTGCCGTGGCCGCCGGCGTGGCCGTGCGCAAGCTGCGCGACGCCCGCTACGACCTGATCCTCTGCGAGTACCACATCGGCGACGGCCAGGACGGCCAGCACCTGCTCGAAGACCTGCGCCACAACGCGATCATCCCGCTGTCGACCCTGTTCATCATGGTCACCGGCGAGCGCCAGTACGAACGCGTCGTCAGCGCCGCCGAGCTCGCCCCCAACGACTACATCCTGAAGCCCTTCGCCGCCGACACCCTGCACGAACGCATCGAGCGGGCCCTCGTCAAGCGCGAAGCCTTCATGCCGGCCTACCGGCTGATCGAGCTCGGCAACGTGCCCGACGCGATCGACTACTGCGCCGAGGCCGAAGAGAAATACCCCCAGTGGCAGCTCGACTTCCTGCGCCTGCGGGCCGAGCTGCACGTGGCCAGCGGCAACGCCGACGAGGCGCAGAAGCTCTACGAGCGCATCCTGGCCACCCGCAGCGTGCCGTGGGCCCGCCTCGGGCTGGCCAAGGCCCTGTTCATGCAGCGCCGCTACACCGAGGCCGAAGACCTGCTCCAGGCCCTGGTCAGCGAGAACGAGCTCTACGTGGACGCCTACGACTGGCTCTCCCGCACCCGCGAGGCCGCCGGCGAACTCGAAGCCGCCCGCAGCGTGCTGGCCAACGCCACCGCCCTGTCGCCCCACCGGGTCGGGCGCCTGCGCCGCCTCGGCGAGCTCTCCATCGAGACCGGTGACCACGAGGCCGCCGAAAAGGTGCTCGCCGAAGTGGTGCGCAAGGGCAAGTATTCCGACTTCCGCGACCCCGAAGACCACGTCCGCCTGCTCCAGGCCCAGCTAGGGCGGGGCGACACCGCCCAGGCCGAAGCCACCATCCGCGACCTCGAACGCTCGATGGCCGGCCTCGACAAGACGCGCATGTGCTCCGCGCTGTCGAGCGCCCTGGTGCATGTGAAGAAGGGCGACACCGACCGGGCCGGCGAAGCCCTCAAAACCCTCCTGTCCGAATCCGACGGTGGCCAGAGCCTGTCCCTCAAGCTGAAGGGCGAACTCGCCCGGGCCTGCTTCGCCACCCGGCTCGACGGGGAAGGTGCGCAGGTGGTGCTCGACATCATGCGCAACGCCCCCGACGAGCGCACCCTGGTCACCACCAAGAACATGCTGCGGGAGGCCGGCAAGGCCGAGCTCGGCGAGCAGCTGGCCGGGCAGATCAACACCGAAGTCCGCGACCTCGTCTCCGAAGGCGCCCGCAAGGCCCAGGACGGCGACTTCGACGGCGCCGTGCAGTTCATGCTCACCGCCGTACGCAAGATGCCCGGCAACACCCACGTCCTCTTCAACGCCACCCTGGCGCTCCTCAAGCACATCGAGAGCTGTGGCTGGAACGAACGCTTCGCCGACCAGGCCCGCAGCCTGATGGAACGCGCCCGCGCGCAAGACCCCGGCAACGCCCGCCTGCCGGCCCTCACCACCTACTACTACAACCTGCTCAAGAAATACGGGATACAGCCCTGAGGCACATCGGGCAATGGCTGCGCGGGTCTGACGGGCGCACCCGCGCCCGGCTTCCCGGCCTGCTAAACTCATGACGTTCCCAATCACACCGAGGGCACGTCATGCTCCCACGCCTCCTGCGGCTCGTCGCCGTACTGTTCGCCCTGGCCGCCACCGGCGCCGAGGCGCGCGACTTCCTCGACTGGAGCAGCCGCGACATCCCCGTCATCTCCGAATCCCGCCTGCCGGCCGAGGCCCGCGAGACCCTCGCCCTGATCCGCCAGGGCGGGCCCTACCCCTACCGCCGCGACGGCATCGCCTTCCAGAACCGGGAGAACCTGCTCCCCGAAGCCAAGCGCAGCTTCTACCGCGAATACACCGTCCCGACCCCCGGCTCGCGGGACCGGGGTGCCCGGCGCATCGTCACCGGCGGCAACCCGCCCTCGGTCTACTACTACAGCAACGACCACTACCGCAGCTTCCGGCGCATCCAGGACTGACCATGCACGCCCCCGCCTACCACACCCTGCTGCCCCGCGCCGAACGGGCCGGCATCTACCACATGCCCTTTGCCGCCGACCTCGCCCTCGAAGAAGCTGCCGAAAGCCTCGAATACCCCATGCACCGGGTCGACCTCGCCCGGGTCACCACCAAGGAAGCCTTTCTCGAGGCGATCGGCAAGGCGCTCGACTTTCCCGACTGGTACGGCCACAACTGGGACGCCCTCGCCGATTGCCTCACCGACCTGTCGTGGATGGCCGCCGACGGCTACGTGGTCGTGCTCGAGCACGCCGACGCCTTCGCCAGCGCCGCGCCCACCGACTTCGCCACCGCCCTGTCGATCTTCCAGGACGCTGCCGACACCTGGCGCGAGGACGGCGTGCCGTTCTGGACCCTCGTCGGCACCGCCTCCGACGGCCTCGACTGGCTGCAGGAACTCGCTTGAGCCAGGTCTTCAAGCAGCCCGTGTCGGTGCTGGTGGTGATCCACACCCCGGCGCTGGAGGTGCTGGTCCTCGAACGGGCGTCCGGCGCCGGGCTGTGGCAATCGGTGACCGGCAGCCGCGAAGGCAGCGAAGCCCTCGCCGCCACCGCCCTGCGCGAGGTCGCCGAGGAAACCGGCATCCAGGCCGGCATCGACGCGCTGCACGACTGGCAGCTCGCCAACCGCTTCGTGATCATGCAGCGCTGGCGCGGCCGCTACGCGCCGGGCGTGATCCACAACACCGAGCACGTCTTCAGCCTGTGCGTGCCGGCCACCCTGCCCGTGCGCCTGGCCCCCGACGAACACACCGCGGCCCGCTGGCTCCCCTGGCAGGAGGCCGCGGAGGCGGTGTTTTCGTGGTCCAACCGCGACGCCATCCACCTCGTCGCCCGGCGTTTCCAGGCGGCTTAGGGCTTCGGCCCGCGCTGCTGCGAATCGATCATCTGCGCCAGGCAGGCCGGGCAATAGCAGCTGCCCGCGCCGGCCGACGGCACCGCCAGCAGCGGCGGAAAGGCCGCACACCAGCACTCGGGCTGGCCTGCCTGCATGCCGCAGGTGAAGCCCGCGCCACAGGCCGGGCAGATGTTGGTCGGTGCCTCGCGGGTCTCTTGTTGCATGGCTGGGCTCCTTGTTCACGAAACCCGAGTCTACCCCGCGCGGGGGGCTTGAAGTGCGCCAGGCCGGGCCCTATATAAGAATCAGAGCGGGGCAGCACCCGCAATCCCGAGACCAGACAAGGAGACTTACGAATGAGCAACATCACTCGCCGTGACCCTCTTGACGACTTCTTCCGCGGCTTCTTCGTCCGGCCGGTGGAATATGGTGGCGGGCCCGCAGCCAATGCCGAAGCGCCGCAGATGCGGGTGGACGTCAAGGAGCAGGAGGACGCCTACCAGGTGCACGCAGAACTGCCCGGGATCAGGAAGGAAGACATCCACGTGCACATCGACGGCCCGGTGGTTTCCATCAGCGCCGAGCGCAAGCAGGACAAGGAAGTGAAGGAAGGCGAACGCGTGCTGCGCACCGAACGCTACTTCGGCCAGGTCTCGCGCAGCTTCCAGTTGGGGCAGGACGTGGATGAAGGCCGGGCGAGCGCCCGGTTCAACGACGGCGTGCTCGAACTCACCCTGCCCAAGAAGGTCGCGCCCCAGGCGAAGCGCCTGGTGATCGAATAGGCAGCCCACCACCGGGGGCACACCGGCAAAGGGGGCGGGAGCGCAGGCTTCCCGCCCCCTTCTTGCGTCCGCCGACGCGGTACGCCAAGCCCCTCCGCAGGGATTACAATCGCGGCTACCCGTAAATCACCCCCCGTGCCGCACGAGACCATGACCGAGCATATCGACACCTCCAGCCTTTCCCCGGCCCAGAAAGCCGCGATCATCGCCGAGGCCCTGCCCTACATCCGGCGCTTCCAGGACAAGACCCTCGTCATCAAGTACGGCGGCAACGCCATGACCGACCCCCACCTCAAGGAATGCTTCGCCCGTGACGTGGTGCTGCTCAAGCTGGTGGGTTTCAACCCGGTGGTCGTCCACGGCGGTGGCCCGCAGATCGAGAACATGCTGTCCCGCGTCGGCAAGAAGGGCGAGTTCGTGCAGGGCATGCGCGTAACCGACGCCGAGACCATGGAAGTCGTCGAGATGGTGCTCGGCGGCCAGGTGAACAAGGAGATCGTCAGCCTCATCAACCAGGCCGGCGGCAAGGCCGTGGGCCTCACCGGCAAGGACTCCAACTTCATCCGCGCCAAGAAGCTGATGATGGAAAACAAGGACACCCCGGGCGACCTGATCGACATCGGCCAGGTGGGCGACATCACCCAGATCGACCCGAGCCTGATTTCCTTCCTCGACCAGGGCGACTTCATCCCGGTGATCGCCCCGATCGGCGTGGGCGAGGACGGCGAGAGCTACAACATCAACGCCGACGTGGTGGCCGGCAAGCTCGCCGAGATCCTCAAGGCCGAGAAGCTGGTGCTCCTCACCAACACCCCCGGCGTGCTCGACAAGGAGGGCAATCTGCTCACTGGCCTCACGCCCCGCGACATCGACAACCTGGTCGCCGACGGCACCCTCTCCGGCGGCATGCTGCCCAAGATCGGCTCGGCCCTCGACGCCGCCCGCAACGGCGTGAAGAGCGTGCACATCATCGACGGCCGGGTCGAACACTGCCTGCTCCTCGAGATCCTCACCGACCACGGCGTCGGCACGATGATCAAGAGCAAGTAAGCCGACTGCAGCCGGCCTCCCCCGAAGGGCGCACCAAAGGGCCCTGGCCCGATCTGTTAACGATTGACACGCCGACCCCCGGCATGCAGGCCCCCGCCCAATCGTTCACGGGCGACAGCGGCGCGGATCGGGCATTTTGTTGCTTGCTACAAACCCGATCCCAAGCCCATGAACAACCGATACAGACTCCTCCCCCTTCTTCTCAGCGCGGGCCTCGCGGCCTGCGGCGGCGGTGGCGGTGGCGGTGGCGGCGACAGCGCCTCCGGCAACAGCGCCACGCCCGCCCCCGCCACACCGGAGATCGTCGCCAAGTCCGCCCTGCTGTGGCGTGCCACCACCAGCACCGGGCGCAGCGGCCGCCTGATACTGCTGGATGGCGGGCGCCTCTACTTCCTGTATTCGCGGACGAACACCCCCGACACCCTGGGCGGTGCGGTCACGGGCCTGGCAGGGGCGTCCGGCGCGAGCAGCATTGCCAGCACGGCCCTCGACTTCAATTGGGAGGGGCTGCCGAGCACCTCGGCGACCCTGTCGGCCAGCCTCGACCAGCACAACAACCTCAACGGCACCCTGAGCTACAGCGACGCGAGCCGCAACCTCAGCTTCACCTCCACCTACGAGGCCCCGGCCGCCAGCATCGTCGGCCTCACCGACATCGCCGGCACCTACGTCAGCCCCGACCGGACCATGACCCTCGTGGTGGCGCCCACCGGAGCGGTGTCCGGCACGGCCTTCTCGACGTCCTGCCGGTTCACCGGTGCGCTCAAGCAGACGCTCAACCATAGCTCGCTGCTGCACATGGAGCTCACCTTCCAGGGCGGAGCCTGCGCGCTCGGCACCAGCACCGTCACCGGCATCGCCGCCTACGACCTCAGCCAGCGCGTGCTGGTCGGCGTCGCCCTCGACGGCTCCGGCGCCACCGCGACGCTGTTCCAGGGCGGCAATTCCTGAGCCTCCAGGACGGACGGGGGGAACCCGGGGCGGCTACAATGGTCTGTCCCGCTCCCCCTTGCCTCTCCGTCATCCGATGCTCGCGCGCCTCCCCTTCCGTCTCCTCGCCCTGCTCCTCTTTGCCGTCTGTGCGGGCATGCTCGCCTTCGGGCTCTACCTCCAGCACGCCAAGGGCATCGAACCCTGCCCGATGTGTGTCATGCAGCGCTACGCGCTGGCAGCCTGCGGGCTGGTCGGCCTGCTGGCCGGGCTGCACAACCCGGGGCGCCGCGGCGTGACGGTGTATGGCGCCCTGCTCGCCGTCGCCGCCCTGGCCGGGCTGGGCGTGGCGGCCCGCCAGTCGTGGATGCAGTGGTTTCCGCCGGCGGTATCCGAATGCGGCCCCGGCCTCGAATACATGCTCGAGAGCTTCCCCCTCAGCGCCGCCCTGCCGATGATCTTCCGCGGCGCCGGCGACTGCTCGGTGGTGGACTGGACCTTCCTCGGCCTGTCCATCGCCAACTGGTCCCTCCTCAGCTTCACGACCATCCTGGTCGCCCTCGTGGTTTACCTGCTGCAGCGCGCAAGACAAGCCCGCTGACGACGCCCCAGCGCGGGGCCTGCCGCACCACGGCAGTGCGTCGCGCGGGCCTTCTGCGTCACCCCAAAAGTGCCACATCCCGCCAGCCACGCGGGTTTCAAGAGCTGGCACACAAACTGCTAATTTCTTCGCAACTCATGCGGGCACGCGCAATCGCGTAAATGCTGCACTGCCCGCAACGTGCTCCAGGTTTTGCGCGCCGGCCTCACCCAGGCCAGGCGACTCGGGCGGACCAACGGCGGTCCGGCCCCTGATCAACGACGATCACTCCCGCACAAGGCTCAAGTCCCGCGCCGGCTCGCCCTGCGCGCCGGGTTCGGCAAGGATCAATCGTCGGAGGAATCATGCGCAAACTCAAACTGGTCATGGTCGGCAACGGGATGGCGGGCGTCCGCACGCTGGAAGAGCTGCGAAAGATCGCGCCGGAGATGTACGACATCACCGTGTTCGGCGCCGAGCCCCACCCCAACTACAACCGCATCCTGCTCTCCCCGGTCCTGGCCGGCGAGATGACGATCCAGGACATCATCCTCAACGACCTGCAGTGGTACGCCGACAACGGCATCACCCTGCACCTGGGCAGCACCGTCACCGCCATCGACCGTAAAAAGCGCATGGTCACCGCCGCCGGCAAGGGTGGCGAGACGATCAGCGCTGACTACGACCGCCTGCTGATCGCCACCGGCTCGACGCCCTTCATCCTGCCGATCCCGGGCAACGACTTGCCCGGCGTGATCTCCTACCGCGACATCCAGGACACCGACGAGATGATCGACGCCGCCGCCAAGTACCGGCACGCGGTGGTCATCGGCGCCGGCCTGCTCGGCCTCGAGGCGGCCAACGGCCTGGCCCTGCGCGGCATGGACGTGACGGTGGTGCATATCTCCGACTGGATCATGGAACGCCAGCTCGACCGCAGCGCCGGCAAGATGCTGCAGGCCGCACTCGAAACAAAGGGCATGAAGTTCAAGCTGAACGCCCACACCACCGAGCTGGTGAAGGGCGAATCGGGCCGCGTCTGCGCCGTGAGGTTCAAGGACGGCTCGACCCTGCCCGCCGACCTGGTGTGCATGGCCGCCGGCATCCGCCCCAACGTGGCGCTGGCCGAGCAGGCCGGCATCCACTGCAACCGCGGCATCGTGGTGAACGACACCCTGCAGACCTTCGACCCGCGCATCTACGCCGTAGGCGAATGCGCCAACCACCGCGGCACCGCCTACGGTCTGGTGGCGCCGCTGTTCGAGCAGGCCAAGGTGTGCGCCAATCACCTGGCGATGTACGGCATCGGCCGCTACCAGGGCTCGGTGACCAGCACCAAGCTCAAGGTGACGGGCATCGACGTGTTCTCGGCGGGCGATTTTTCGGGCAGCGACGGCACCGAGGACATCGTCCTCCACGACCCCGGCGCCGGCATCTACAAGCGCCTCGTACTGAAGGACGACAAGCTCGTCGGTGCGGTGCTCTACGGCGACACCAAGGACGGCGCCTGGTACTTCCAGCTCCTCAAGGACGGCCAGGACATCCGCGACATCCGCGACAACCTTGTGTTCGGCAACGCGCATCTGGGCGACGTCGGCCACAAGGGCAACAGCCTGGCCGCCGGCATGCCCGACAGCGCCGAGGTGTGCGGCTGCAACGGCGTGTGCAAGGGCAGCATCGTCAAGGCCATCAAGGAGCAAGGCCTCTTCACGCTCGAAGACGTGAGGAAGCACACCAAGGCGTCCAGCTCCTGCGGCTCCTGCACCGGCCTCGTCGAGCAGATCCTCGCCTCGACCATCGGCGGCGCCTACCAGCCCGCCGACTCCACCAGCAAGCCAGTGTGCGGCTGCACCGACCACTCCCACGGCGAGGTGCGCAAGGCGATCCGCGAGCACAAGCTGCTGTCGGTGGCCGAGGCCCAGGCCTTCCTCGGCTGGAAGACGCCCAACGGCTGCGCCAGCTGCCGCCCGGCCCTCAACTACTACTGCCTCTCCAGCTGGCCCCACGAGGCGGTGGACGACCCCCAGAGCCGCTTCATCAACGAGCGCGCCCACGCCAACATCCAGAAGGACGGCAGCTACTCGGTGGTGCCGCGCATGTGGGGCGGCCTCACCACCCCCGCCGAGCTGCGCGCCATCGCCGACGCCGCCGAGAAATACAAGGTGCCCACCGTCAAGGTGACTGGCGGCCAGCGCATCGACCTGCTCGGCGTGAAGAAGGAAGACCTTCCGGCCATGTGGGCCGATCTGGCCAAGGCCGGCATGGTCTCGGGCCACGCCTACGGCAAGAGCCTGCGCACCGTGAAGACCTGCGTGGGCTCCGAGCACTGCCGCTTCGGCACCCAGCGCTCGATGGAGCTGGGGGTCAAGCTCGAAAAGATGCTGTTCGGCATGTGGAGCCCCCACAAGTTCAAGCTGGCCGTGTCTGGCTGCCCGCGCAACTGTGCCGAGTCGGGCATCAAGGACATCGGCGTGATCGGCGTCGATTCGGGCTACGAGCTTTATGTGGGCGGCAACGGCGGCATCAAGACCGAGGTGGCCCAGTTCTTCTGCAAGGTGGCCAGCGACGACGAGGTGCTCGAGTACGGCGGCGCCTTCATCCAGCTCTACCGCGAGGAGGGCTTCTACCTTGAGCGCACTTGCCACTACCTCGAGCGGGTCGGCCTGGAGCACGTCAAGAAGGCGGTGCTCGAGGACGCCGGGCAGCGCAAGGCCCTCTACGAACGCCTGCTGTTCGCGCTGCAGAACTACAAGGACCCGTGGGCCGAGATCGTCGAGGACCAGGCCGGCGGCCTCCACAAGCGCCAGTTTGAAATCATCAAGGCATAGGGGGCCGCATCATGAGTGACTGGAAAAAAATCTGCACCCTCGGCGACGTCCCGGTTCTGGGCGCCCGCGTAGTGGACAGCGAAGCCCACGGCCGCATCGCGGTCTTCCGCAGCGCCAGCGACGAAGTCTTCGCGGTGCTCGACAAGTGCCCCCACA
>JAKLLM010000027.1 GCA_023150125.1 Zoogloea sp. | reverse complement strand
GGTGTCGACTTCAAGATGCAGGACATCGACCGCATCTCCCGCCAGGTGCCCTGCCTGTGCAAGGTGGCACCGGCGGTGGCCGACGTGCACATCGAGGACGTCCATCGCGCCGGCGGGATCATGGCGATCCTGGGCGAGCTGGCTCGGGCCGGCCTGCTCCACACCGATCTGCCGACCGTCCACAGCAAGACCCTGGGCGAGGCCCTCGCCACCTGGGACGTGATGCAGGCCCACGACGCGGGCGTGTTCAACTTTTACAAGGCCGCGCCGGGCGGCGTGCCGTCCCAGGTGGCCTTCAGCCAGGACCGCCGCTGGAACGAGCTCGACATGGACCGCAGCCAGGGCGTGATCCGCGACAAGGCCAACGCCTTCAGCCAGGACGGCGGCCTCGCCGTGCTGTACGGCAACATCGCCGAGAAGGGCTGCATCGTGAAGACCGCCGGTGTCGATGAGTCCATCTGGAAGTTCACCGGCCGCGCCCGCGTCTTCGAGAGCCAGGAAGATGCCGTCGCCGGCATCCTCGCCGACCAGATCGTCGCCGGCGATGTGGTGGTGATCCGCTACGAAGGCCCCAAGGGTGGCCCGGGCATGCAGGAAATGCTTTACCCGACCAGCTACCTCAAGTCGAAGGGCCTCGGCAAGGCCTGCGCGCTCCTCACCGATGGGCGTTTCTCCGGCGGCACCTCGGGCCTCTCCATCGGCCATGCCTCCCCCGAGGCAGCATGTGGTGGCGCGATCGGCCTGGTGGAGGAGGGTGACGTCATCGAGATCGACATCCCCAACCGCCGCATCCACCTCGCGGTGAGCGAGGCCGACCTGGCCAGCCGTCGTGAAGCCCAGAACGCCCGCGGCTGGAAGCCCGCCAACCGGGTGCGTCATGTGTCGGCTGCGCTGCAGGCCTATGCGGCGCTGACGACCAGTGCCGATACCGGTGCAGTGAGGGATGTCACACAAATTCAATCCTGACTTTGTCGGATTTTGTAATATTGAGGGCCTAACGTCAGTTAGGCCCTTTTTTATTGTCTTTGTTGAATCTTTCCTCCTTCGATGCGATCAGGCGCTTGTTCGCGCGCGTTTGCGCATCGAGCGTGAATCCATTCCGGGCGGTCCCGACGTCCGCTGCCTAGCATCGTATTCATCACCACAGGCCCGAACGATCATGACCTCTGCCCTCGTTTCCTCCCCCGTCTGCGGCCCGGCCTGCCTTGTCCGGGAGGTCGTGGGGCGTGCCGAATGGGAGCGGCTCTACCGGCTCCTGCCGATGCCACACATGGTGCAGGCCTGGTGCTACGGCGAAGCGAAGGCCGCAGAGGGCTGGGGAGTGGAGCGCCTGGTCTTCGAGCGGCACGGCCAGCCGCTGGCGATCTGTCAGGTTCTGGTCAAGCGGCTGCTGGGCCTGCCGGTGGCCGCCCGCATCAATCGGGGCCCCCAATTCCTGGCGGCCCGTCCGACGGATGCCGACGGCCGCGCGGTCTATGCCGCCCTGCGCCAGCGCTGGCGCTTCGGCCGCCGTGGTGTGCTGCTGATGGCCCCGGGACTGGTGGAGTCCGAGGCGCTGCGGGGCTGGCTGCGGGCGACGGGCTTCCGCACCCGCGGGGTGGCCGGCTGGTGCTCTGCAACCCTCGACCTGACGCTGGGCGAGGAGGCGCTGCGCCGGCAGCTGGCGGCCAACTGGCGCAATCACCTCAGCGTGGCGGAGCGGGGCGGCTTGCACTTCGAGCTGTCGTCGGCGCCGGAGGTGGTGGACTGGATGCTCGCTCGCCATGCGGAGCACATGCGGCAGAAGGGCTTCTCCGGGACGACGGTGAGCTTCCTGCGGGCCTTGCAGCGCGAGGCGCCGGAGGATTTCTTCGTCGCCCGGGCCCTGCAGGACGGTGAGCCGCGGGCCGGGATGATCGTCTTCCGCTTCGGCCGCAGCGCCGAGTACTTCGTCGGCTGGTACGGGCCGGAGGCGCGCCAGGCCAAGGCCGGCAATTTCCTGCTGTGGCATGCTGCCCTGGCCATGGGCCGCCTGGGCTGCGAGCGCTTCGACCTGGGCGGCTATTCGTCGTCGGAAGGTTACGGGCGTTTCAAGCAGGACATGCGCGGCAGCGAATACCACCTGATGGAGGAGTGGCTGGCCTTCTGAGGGCCAGCCGCCGGCCTCAGCCGAGCTTCTTTTCCATGAACAGCGCCTGGCCCATCGCCGGGTCGAGCTGGTAGCCCTCGAAGCCGAAATCCAGATACGCACGACGGGCGCCGTGGTTGCCCTCGAGCACTTCCAGCGTCAGCTTGCAGCAGCCCCGCTGGCGGGCCACCGCCTCGGCGTGCCCGAGGAGCGCCCGGGCGATGCCCTGACGGCGGAAGTCCTGGTGCACCACGATGTCGTGCACGTTGAGCAGGGGCTGGCCGGCGAAGGTCGAGAAACCCTCCACGCAGTTGATCAGCCCGACCGCGCGTTGCCCGCCGTCGCTTGCCCGGTAGGCGATGTAGCTGAGCACGTGGGGCCGGCGGCGCAGCTCGGCGGGCAGGCGCCGGCGCAGCGCGTCGCTCATCGGCTGGCCGTTGCCCGTGGGGCTCTGCATGTAGTGGTCGAGGAGGGAGAGGAAGTCGGCGCAGAGGCGCGGGTCGTCGAAGTCGGTGGCGACGATGGCGAGCCCAGCGCTGCCGGGGGAGTCGGTTGTCATGGGGTGCGCGTTCATTTGCCCGACAGGGCGTAGAGGAAGCCCACCGTGAGTGCGGTCAGCGTCAGGATGATCACGCCGGCGACGAGCAGGATGGGTGTGTAGCTGACGATGGCAAAGTGCTTGCCGCAGTGCTTGCAGCGGAAGTACTCGGTGAAGTTGATCCCGGCAAACTTGTGGGGCTGGATGCGCGAGGTGCGCACATTGGTGCTCTTGCAGTGGATGCAGTGGGGATGGGCATGGCGTATCAGGGCGTAGCGCCGGGCCGGCCGGCTGCTCCGCTTCTGCGCGGCTTGGTCGGGAACCGAGGCTGCCGGATCTGCGGCGGCATGGCCCGGCGGCATGGTTTCGGGGGCGCTGCCGGTGGGGGGCTCGCTGATCGGCGCGGCGATCTCGGGCTCCCGGCGCCCGGTCTGGTGGGCGCCCGGGCCCTTGTGCCGCTCGGCCGAGCGCCGGAGGCGCATCTGCGTACGCCGACGCACCAGAAAGCCCGCGAGCACGGCGATGAACGCCAGTGCGGCGAGTCCCGCGACCTTGATATAAGGCTTGATGAGCTGCCAGATGGCGGCCGGGTCGGGCGCCGGCGCATTGCTTGCCTGGGCGCCCTCCCTGGCGGCGTTCTTGGCCCGCAGCTCCTTGAGCTTTTCGTGGCCGTGCCAGGCGGCATCGGCGGGGCTCATGCCGCTGCGGGCGAGGAGCAGGGCGTCTTCGAAGGTGAAGCCCGCTTCCCACCAGGCCAGTCGGTCGGAGGGGGTGAAGCCCTCGCGCTTCCATTCGCTGGGGTCGGAGCGGTCGAGATCGGCCATCAGGGTGGTCGTGCTGCGTGCCGACTCCAGCCAGAGGCGTGCTTCCTGGGGGTCGAAACCCTTGTCGGCCCAGGTGCGGGCCACCACCGGTGCAAAGCTCGCGCGAAGCCAGTCGACCGCCTCCTGGGGCTTGAAGCCGTAGCTTGCCCATTCCTGGGCGGCGTGGGGCTTCAGGCCGGAGTCTTCCCAGCGGCTGATCCGGACCGGTGCCGGGAGCGCCGTGTCGTCGGCGCCCGGCTTGGTGGGCGCTGCCGCGGCGGGGCGTGGGGCGTCGGCGGCGGCACTGTGGGCCAGAGGGGGCGCGGCGAGTGCGATCACCGCGGCGATGGCGGACAGATAGACTTTCATGGGGCGAAGATAAAGCAGGCTCAGGCCTGGATTCAGCGAAGTTGTCGGAAGGTGCGAAATAAGTCATGACCCGCGCGCAGGCCATGAAGCCGATGGCGTATCGGGGTGTGTTTGCCGGTCGGCATTTTCCCATGACAAAGGCGTGTCCGGTTCCCGAATTGTGTCTTGTCGTGCATTTCGTTCGGGGGAGAGGGATGCCGTGGCTTCCCCGAGGGCTCGCAATTCCGCCGCCGAAAGGCGTATCGTGGCATCGAGAGTGTCGGCGGATGGCGTGCCGGCGCCAGGGTGGAGACAAGTCAATGCACGAAATGTCGCTGGCGGAGGGCATCCGCCAGATCGTCGAGGATGCGGGGCGCAGGCAGGGGTTCCGGAAGGTGAGGACGGTGGTGCTGGAGATCGGCCAGCTCGCCGCCGTGGAGCCCGACAGCCTGCGCTTCTGCCTTGATCTGGTGCTGCAGGGCAGCATCGCCGAGGGCGCGGTGCTGCAGATCGACAGCCTGCCGGGGCGCGCCTGGTGCGCCCAGTGTGCCGAGACAGTGCCGATGGCCGCCTTGTATGATGCCTGCCCGCGCTGCGGTGCATATCACCTGCAGGTGAGTGCCGGCACCGAGATGCGGGTCAAGGAGCTTGAAATAGAGTGAAGGCGGTTTGAAATGTGCAATGTGTGCGGTTGCGGCAGCGGGGAGACCCGCATCGAAGGCGAAGCAGGCAGGCCGGGGCCGGTCTACCGTTGGGCCCCGGTGGGGCGCCGGCGTGCGCCCGCCTCCCCGGCCGAGGCAGGGCCTCCGCTGCCGGTGGCGGCTGTTGAGGGCAGCCTGCACTTCGGCCATGGACCGGCGGGCGCCCACGCCCCGGGCATGAGCCAGGCCCAGATGGTGAAGATCGAGCAGGACATCCTGGCCAGGAACGACGGCTTTGCCGACGACAACCGCCGCTGGCTTGCCGAGCGTGGCGTCCTGGCGCTCAACCTGGTCTCCAGCCCGGGCTCCGGCAAGACCAGCCTGCTGGTGCGCACCATCGCCGCGCTGCAGGCCCTGCCGCAGCCGGTGCCGGTGAGCGTCGTCGAGGGCGACCAGCAGACCAGCTTCGACGCCGAGCGCATCCGCGCCACCGGGGCTCCGGCGCTGCAGATCAACACCGGCAAGGGCTGCCACCTGGATGCCTCGATGGTGGGCCGTGCCCTCGACAGGCTGGCGCCGCCCGAGGGCAGCGTGCTGCTCATCGAGAACGTGGGCAATCTGGTCTGCCCGGCGGCCTTCGACCTGGGCGAGGCGGCCAAGGTGGTCGTGCTGTCGGTCACCGAGGGCGAGGACAAGCCCCTCAAGTACCCCGACATGTTCGCCGCTGCCAGCCTGATGCTGGTCAACAAGACCGACCTGCTGCCCCACCTGAGCTTCGACATGCAAAAGGCCATCGAATTTGCCCTGCGGGTCAATCCGCGCCTCCAGGTGATACCCCTGTCGGCCACCACAGGCGAGGGTTTCGAGGCCTGGCTGGACTGGCTGCTGGCCCGGCGCAAGGCGGCCCGCATCGCCCGCGCCGAGCGGCTGGCGGGCCTGTGTGAGGCGGCCGACGATTGTGCCGCCGACGACGGCAAGGAAGGGTGAGCGCCCGATGCTGATCGTCGTCGATCCGACCCGCGTCGCCCGCCGGCTGCGCGTGCGCGGGGTGGTCCAGGGGGTGGGCTTCCGGCCCTTCGTCTATCGTTACGCCCGCAGCCTCGGGCTCGCCGGCTGGGTGCGCAACGACGGTGGCGGGGTGGAGATCGAGGTGCAGGGCAGCGAGCCGCTGGTCGAGGCCTTCACCCGCGGCCTGGTGGCCGAGGCGCCGCCGCTCGCGCGCATCGACCTCGTCGAGCCGGAGGTGATCCCGCCCGAGGACGGCCGCCGCGACTTTGCGATCCTGCCCAGCGCCGGCGGCACCGTGGCCACCGCCATCGGGCCCGATGTGGGCGTCTGCCTGGCCTGCCTGGCCGAGCTCTTCGACCCTGCCGACCGCCGCTGGCGCTACCCCTTCATCAACTGCACCCACTGCGGGCCGCGCTACACCATCACCCGCAGCCTGCCCTACGACCGCGCCCGCACCAGCATGGCCGGCTTCGAGCAGTGCCCGGCCTGTGCGGCCGAATACGCCCACCCGGGCGACCGGCGCTTCCATGCCGAGCCCAACGCCTGCCCCGTCTGCGGGCCACGGCTCAGCCTCCACGAGCCCCACGGCGTGCCGGCCCTGGCCCGCGACGCCATCGCCGAAACCCTGCGCCGCATCCGCCTGGGCGAGATCGTGGCGATCAAGAGCCTCGGCGGTTTTCACCTCGCCTGCGATGCCGCCAACCCCGAGGCCGTCGCCCGCCTGCGGGCGCGCAAGCAGCGCCCCGACCGGCCCCTGGCGCTGATGCTCGCCAATCTCGCCAGCGTCGTCCCGCTGGCCAGGCTGGACGGCCCGTCGGCGGCCACTCTCGAGAGCGCCGAGCGCCCCATCGTGCTCCTCGACAAGCAGGCCGGCTTCGACGCCCGCCTGCCCGGCATTGCGCCCGGGCTCGACGAGGTGGGCATCATGCTGCCCTACACGCCACTGCATTACCTGCTCTTCCACGAAGCCGCCGGCCGCCCCGCCGGCACCGCGTGGCTCGACGAAGCCCAGCCGCTGGCCCTGGTGATGACCAGTGCCAACCCCCACGGCGAGCCCCTGGTGCAGGGCAACGACGAAGCCTTTGGGCGCCTTGCCGAAATCGCCGACGTGCTGCTGATGCACGACCGGGACATCGTCGTGCGCTGCGACGACTCGGTGCTCCGGCTGCGGGCCGACCTGCCCGTCGGGCGAGGCGAGGCGGCCGGGGCGGGCGTCCAGTTCCTGCGCCGGGCGCGGGGCTTCACCCCGCTGGCGATGCCGCTCCGGGAGGCCGGGCCGCCGGTGCTCGCCTTCGGCGCCCACCTCAAGGCCACCCTGTGCATGGCCCGCGGGCGCGAGGCCTTCCTGTCCCAGCACATCGGCAACCTCAACAGCCCGGCCGCCTGCGCGGCGCTGGACGAGGCGGCCGAGCATCTCCAGACCATCCTGTCGGTGCGCCCGGCGGCCGTCGCCCACGATGCCCACCCCGACTACTACTCCACCCGGGCGGCCCTCGAGATGGCCGCCCGCCTCGGGGTGCCGGCGGTCGCCGTCCAGCATCACCACGCCCACGTCGCCGCCGTGTGCGCCGAGCACAGCCTCGAAGGCCCGCTGCTCGGCCTTGCCGCCGACGGGGTCGGGCTCGGCACCGACGGCATGCCCTGGGGCGGCGAGTTGCTGCAGGTGGACGGGGGCGAGTTCCGACGCCTGGGCCATCTCGCCCCGCTGCCCCTGCCCGGCGGCGACCGGGCGGCGCGCGAACCCTGGCGGATGGCCTGCGCCGTGCTGCATGCCCTGGGGCTGGCCGACGAGGCCGCCCGGCGTTTCGCCCACCAGCCGAACGTGGCCCAGGTGCTCGACATGCTGGCGCGGGGCACCCGCTGCCCGCCGACCACCAGCCTCGGCCGCTGCTTCGACGCCGCTGCCGGTCTGCTGGGCCTGTGCGACACAATGAGCTTCGAAGGCCAGGCGGCGATGCTGCTCGAGACCGCCGCCCGCGCCTACGGCAAGGCGCTGCCGCTGCCCGGCGGCTACCACATCGACCGGCGCTCGCCCGACGGGCTCTCGGTGCTCAGTCTCTACCCGCTCTTCAATCAACTGGCCGACGAGGCCTCGTCGCCCCGCGGTGCCGCCCATTTCCACGCCAGCCTGGTGGACGGGCTCGGGCACTGGATCGGCGAGGCGGCCGAAGCCACCGGGCTGCGGCGGGTGGTGCTGGCCGGGGGCTGTCTGCACAACCGCGTGCTGGCTGCCGGGCTGCGCCACAAGCTGGTCGCCCGGGGGCTGGCGGTGTTCGAGGCCCAGCACGTGCCGCCCGGCGACGGCGGCATCGCCCTCGGCCAGGCCTGGATCGCCCGGGCGCAGCTCATGAAGGGGAGCGCATCTTGAAAAAATCAGCGCATACGCCGGACACCGTGCGCCGGCTCGAGGACATCCCCAACGTCGGTGTCGCAGTGGCGGACGAGCTGCGCGCCCTCGGCATCACTGCGCCGACCGGGCTCGTCGGCCGCGACCCGTGGGCCCTGTATGCCGAGCTCAACGCCCGCTGCGGCTGCTGCCACGACCCCTGCCTGCTCGACACCTTCATCGCCGCGACGCGCTTCATGGCCGGCGAGCCGGCCCGGCCCTGGTGGCATTACACGGCCGAGCGCAAGGCACGCCAGGCGGCCGGAAAGGACTGACCCATGTGCCTCGCCATCCCGACCCGCGTGGTCGAGCTCCTTCCCGACAGCCAGGCCCTGGTCGACCTGGGCGGCGTGCGCAAGGTGATCTCCCTCGAGCTGGTGGACGACGTCGCGGTGGGCGACTACGTCATCGTCCATGTGGGCTACGCGCTCACCCGGCTCGACCCCGACGAGGCCGTCCGCACGCTGGCCTTGATGGCCGAGGCCGGCATCGACGTGGGCAGCGCCTGCCCATGAAGTACGTCGACGAGTTTCGCGACGGCGAGCTGGCCCGCGGCATCAGCGCCGCCATCGCCCGCGAGGCCAGCCCGGCGCGCCGCTACGCCTTCATGGAGTTCTGCGGCGGCCACACCCACGCGATCTCCCGCTACGGCCTGGCCGACCTGCTGCCGCCCCAGGTGAGGATGATCCATGGCCCGGGCTGCCCGGTGTGCGTGCTGCCCATCGGGCGCATCGACCAGGCGATCCGGCTCGCCCTCGACGAGGGCGTCACCCTGTGCACCTACGCCGACACGCTGCGGGTGCCGGCCTCGGCGGGCCTCACGATGCTCCGCGCCCGGGCCCGCGGGGCCGACATCCGCATGATCTACTCGGCCGCCGAGGCGCTGGACCTGGCCCGCCGCGAGCCCGGGCGGCAGGTGGTGTTCTTCGCGATCGGCTTCGAGACCACCACGCCGCCCACCGCGCTGCTGGTCCGCCAGGCAGCGGCCTTGGGTCTCGCCAACTTCAGCGTGCTGTGCTGCCACGTGCTGACGCCACCGGCGATTGCCGCCATCCTCGACGCCCCGGAAGCCCGGGCGCCGGGCGGCGTGGCCCTCGACGGCTTCATCGGCCCGGCCCACGTCAGCACCGTGATCGGCAGTCGCCCCTACGCCCGCTTCGCCGCCGCGTACCGGAAGCCGGTGGTGATCGCCGGCTTCGAACCCCTCGACGTGATGCAGTCCATCCTCATGCTGGTGCGCCAGGTGAACGACGGCCGTGCCGAGGTCGAGAACGAGTTCACCCGTGCCGTCACCGAGGACGGCAACCTCAAGGCCCAGGCGCTGATGGCGGATGTCTTCGCGCTGCGGGAATCCTTCGAGTGGCGCGGCCTCGGCGTGCTGCCGCGCTCGGCGCTGCGCATCCACGAGCGCTACGCGGCCTTCGACGCCGAGGCCCGCTTCGGGCTTGCCTATACGCCGGTGGCGGACCACAAGGCCTGCGAGTGCGGGCCCATCCTGCGTGGGGTCAAGGGCCCCCTCGACTGCAAGCTGTTCGGCACGGTGTGCACGCCCGAGACACCCATGGGGGCCTGCATGGTGTCGTCCGAGGGCGCCTGCGCCGCCCACTACACCTACGGGCGCGTCCGTGACGCTTCCGGCTGAGGCTGCCTTCAGATCCACGTCCCGCCGCCGATAGTGCTCCAAATGGGCCCGCATGAGGCCTCGAGGAGACGAGACATGAAGTTGTTCACCAAGATGCGCGGAACGTCCCAGTCGGGCGTTGCCACGCTGCAGTGCCGTGCCGCAGAGCTGGAGAAGGCCGTCGCGGCCCTGTCGATCAAGCCGACGTTCATCAGTGGCTATGTATCCCCCCACCTCGACATCGACCAGGTCGCCCGCACGGTGACGCGCCGGTTCCCCGGGGTGCCGGTCATGCTGTGCTCCACCGCGGGCGAGCTGTGTTCCGCCGGCGAGGGCCTTTACTGCAGCACCGGCGAGCAATGGGACCGCGTGGTGCTGCAGTGCTTCGATGCCTCGCTGATCTCCCAGGCCTGTCTCGTGGCGGTGCCCCTTGGCTGCGAGGACATCCGCGGGGGCCGCGTGGAGGCCCCGGTCAAGGAGCGCATCGCCCGGATCACCCGCAGCATCCAGGCGCTGCAGGTGCCGATGGAGATCGATCACCGGGATACGCTGGCGTGTGTCCTCTTCGACGGCCTGTCGGCGTCCGAATCCTTCTTCATGGAGGCGCTGTACGACTCCGGGCGCTTCCCCTGCCTGTTCGTGGGCGGCTCGGCGGGGGGCAAGTTCGACTTCCGCAACACCTGGCTCCATGACGGCACCCGCCGCCTCGAGAACCACGCCCTGATCGCCTTCCTGAAGGTCGCCCGGGGCACCCGCTTCGGGGTGCTGAAGAGCCAGAACTTCGTGCCCGAGGGCGTGCATTTCCCGGTGCTCCACGCCTCCCTCGAGCAGCGCTACGTGAGCGACGTGATCGATTCCGACGGGCGCGTGGTGTCCTTCATCGACGCCCTGTGCGCCCACTTCCGCTGTGCCCCGCGGGAGCTGGAGGCCAAGCTGGCTGACTACTCTTTTGCGATCCAGGTCGGCAAGGAGATCTTCGTGCGCTCGGTCGTGCGGGTCGACGTCGAGGCCGGGCGGGTTTATTTCTACTGCGACATCTCCCCGGGCGACGACCTGCTGCTGGTGCGCCGGACCAAGCTGGTGCAGAGCACCGAAGAGGATTTCCGGCGTTTCATGGCCGGCAAGCCCGGGGCTCCGGTGGCTGGCATCCTCAACGACTGCATCCTGCGGCGGCTCAACAACGACAAGGAACTCGCCCATGTCCGCCAGGCGCTGCCGTGCGACCAGATGGCGGGCTTCTCGACCTTCGGCGAGATCCTCGGCCTCAATCTCAACCAGACCCTCACCGCGGTGTTCTTCTTCCGCGTGCCCGAGGGCACGGGCTTCCGTGACGACTACGTGGACAACTTCGTCGCGCACTACGGCGAGTTCAAGGCCTTCTTCCTGCGTCGGCAGGGCGCCAAGCTGGCCGGCCTGTCGAAGCTGATCGTCACCCAGATCGACGACTACCAGGCCCAGCGCCTCGACAGCCAGCTCGACGCATCGAGCTTCGACGAGGGCATCGCGCCGGTGGTGCATGGCCTCAACAGCCTGGGCCGTACCCTGAAGGCCTCCCGCGACCTGCGGGAGAGCACCGCCCTGCAGCTCGAGGAATGCGCGAGCGATCTGTACGCCTCGGTGGGCGTGCTGGCCACCACCGCCGACGAGCAGGCGAAGGTCGTCAGCCAGGTGGGCGACACCGTCGACGAGCTGTCCCGGCAGGCCGGCGACGCCGCGGGCAGCGCGCGCAACCTGGCCCGCTCCAGCGGCCGGATCCAGGGCGTCGTGGAGATCATCCAGCAGATCGCCGACCAGACCAACCTTCTCGCCCTCAACGCCGCCATCGAGGCGGCCCGCGCGGGCGAAGCCGGCCGTGGGTTCGCGGTGGTGGCCGACGAGGTCCGCAAGCTGGCCGAGAAGTCGCGCACCAGCGCCGGCGAGATCGGCGCCGACATCTCGACCCTGGCCGCCGAGATCGACCGGGTCGCCCAGGAGATCGGGCGCCAGGCGGAGGATGTGTCCGGCGTCTCGGCCATGCTGCAGAATATCGAGGCCTTCAGCAGCAAGAGCACCGAGAGCGCCGGGCATGCAAGGCTCGTCGCCGATACACTCAAGAACCTCACCGACAATCAGCTTAGGCAGGCCTGATCCGCGGCGCGTCCGTCGCGGTCAGTGCTGCCGCCGCGCCCGCCCCGATGAAGAAAGCCTACCTCCGCCCCCTCGATCTCGCCCGCGGTGCCGTCGACCTCTCCCATGGCGGCGGTGGCCGCGCGATGCAGCAACTCATCGGGGAGCTGTTCGCCAAAGCCTTCGACAACGAATGGCTGCGTCGGGGCGACGACGGCGCCGTGCTGCCGGCGCCGGCCGCCGGCGAGCGGCTGGTGGTCGCCACCGACGCCCACGTGGTCTCGCCGTTGTTCTTCCCGGGCGGCGACATCGGCTGCCTCGCCGTGCATGGCACCGTCAACGACGTGGCGATGATGGGCGCGCGGCCGCTCTACCTCGCTGCCAGCTTCATCCTCGAGGAGGGCTTCCCCCTGGCCGATCTCGCCCGCATCGTCGCCAGCATGGCCGCCGCGGCGAGGGAGGCCGGCGTGCCGGTGGTGACCGGCGACACCAAGGTGGTGGAGAAGGGCAAGGGTGACGGCATCTTCATCACCACCACCGGCGTCGGTGCGCTGCCGGCCGGGCGCGAGCTGTCGGGGGCCAATGCGCGCCCCGGCGACGCGGTGATCGTCTCGGGCACGCTGGGCGACCACGGCATGGCGATCATGGCCCGGCGCGAGGGCCTCGCCTTCGAGTCGGAGATCCGCTCCGACACGGCGGCGCTCCACGGCCTCGTCGCTGCTGCGCTGGCGGCGGCGCCAGGCATGCGGGTGCTGCGCGACCCGACCCGCGGGGGCCTCGCCGCCACCCTCAACGAGATCGCCCGCCAGTCGGGTGTCGGCATCGTCCTCGACGAGAAGGCGCTGCCGGTCGATCCCCAGGTGGCGGCGGCCTGCGAGTTCCTCGGCCTCGACCCCCTGCACATCGCCAACGAGGGCAAGCTCATCGCCATCTGCGGGGCGGACGAGGCCGAGGCCCTCGTCGCCGCGCTGCGTGCCCATCCTCTCGGCTTGCAGGCGGCGCGGGTCGGTGAGGTGTGTGCCGACGAGCGCTGTTTCGTGCAGATGAAGACGGCGCTTGGGGGGCGCCGCATGGTCGACTGGCTGGCCGGTGAACAACTGCCGCGAATCTGCTGAATTCCCTAAAGCCGCTGTTTTGATGGCCGTAGTTCAGGGGTATCTATTGCTATAGGTGTTTTCAGCAATGAAAATCTCTGAGTCCAGCCTGGGGCTCCAGGCCACCAGTTTCCGCGCAAGCCGGATCGAGGTGACGGAAAGCCTGTCGGCCTGGGGCGGCCAGGGCGCAGCGGTGGAGCGAGGTGGCCGGGCCTTGCCCGAGGTGCGTGTCTCCGAGGCAGCCCGGGAAGCCTTGCAGGCCGACGAAAGCGCCGCAGCGGGGGCCGCCGCGGAGGGCGCACCGCTCGACCCCAAGCTGGAGCTGGTCAGGGCCATCGTCGAGATGCTCACCGGGCGCTCGATCCGGGTGCTCTCGAGCGAGGACATCCAGGCCGATGCCGCCCCGGAAGCGCCGGAAGGGGAGGGCGGCAGCCCGCCCGACTTCGGCATCGAGTATTCCCGCAGCGAGACCATCGAGCGCTACGAAGCGGCCAGCTTCGAGGCCGCGGGCAGGGTTCGCACCGCCGACGGGCGGGAGCTTTCCTTCAGCCTGAGCCTGTCGATGGAGCGCTACGAGAGCGAGACCCGCAGTCTCCGCCTGCAGGCGGGCAGCGCCCCGGCGAAAGACCCGCTGGTGGTCAATTTCGCAGCGGACGCGGCGAGCCTGCGCAGCCAGCGCTTCAGCTTCGACCTGCTGGGCAACGGCCAGGAGGTGGACATGCCCCTGCTGGGCGAGGGGAGCGGCTTTCTGGTTCTCGACGCCCTCGACAGTGGACGTGTCGAATCCGGGCGGCAGCTCTTCGGGCCGGCCAGCGGTGACGGCTTCGCCGACCTGGCGGCCTACGACAGCGACGCCAACGGCTGGATCGACGAGGCCGACCCGGTGTTCGGCCGCCTCGGCGTGTGGACGCCGGACGCCACCGGCGGCGGCGCGGTGCGCAGCCTGGCTGCGGCCGGCGTGGGCGCCCTGGGGCTCGACCGGGTCGCCACGCCCTTTGCGCTCAAGGACGGCGCCGAGCTGGGGGCTGTCCGCAGCACGGGCGTCTATCTGCGCGAGGCCGGCGGTGCGGGCTCCCTGCAGCAGGTGGATGTGGTGGTCTGATCAGGCCTGGGTGCGCTGCCGGAAGCCCTCCGGCACCGGCGCCGGCCGCCTCGCCGTGTAGTCGAAGAACAGAATGCCGGTCTTGCCCCGGGCGACCTCGCGGCCGCTGGCCTTGTCGCTGGCCCGCCACATCAGGTCGCAGCCGTACTTGTTGAAGTCGGCGGGGGTGATCTGGAAGACCAGCGTCTCGCCGTGGAAGGCCTCGGATTTGTACTGCATGGCGGCATCCGCGACGATGATGCCGACGCCCTCCACGTCCAGCTCGGTGTAGCCGAGGGACTTGAAGAAACGCACCCGGGCCTCGGACAGCAGGCCGATCAGGGCCGCGTTGTCGAGGTGGTGGCCGTAGTTGATGTGGCTGATGTAGATCGGGATGTCGGTGGTGAACAGGAAGTGCTCGGGGAGCTCGATGATCACGCGGGCCATGGGCGCGTCCTTGGGTGGGTTGTCGGTGGGCGGATTATCGCAGGCCCGGCCGATTGCCGGCGGGCGACCTGGCGGGCAGAATGGGCCGCCCATCCCCGATCCGGAGCCCGCCCGTGGAACGCTTCACCATCTCCCTAGACGAAGAGCTGGCCCGCGCCTTCGATGCGCTGATCGCCGCCCGCGGCTACTCCAACCGCTCCGAGGCGGTGCGCGACATCCTGCGCGGCCAGATCGAGGCGAGCCGGCTGGCGCAGGAGGACGCGCCCCACTGCATCGCCAACCTGTCCTATGTCTTCAACCATCACGAGCGCGAGCTGGCCGAGCGGGTGACCCACGACCAGCACGCCCATCACGACCTGTGCGTGGCAACACTGCATGCGCACCTGGATCACGACAACTGCATGGAGAGCGTGATCCTGCGGGGGCCGACCACGGCTGTGAGGGCCTTCGCCGATGCCCTCATCGCCCGTCCCGGCATCCGCCACGGGCAGCTGAACCTGGTGAGCGCCGAGTTCCGGGAGCAGCCCCACAGCCACTCCCACGCCCACCCGGAGGGGCACGGCCACCCCCACGGCCACTATCGGCCCCGGAGTTGAGCGGCCTGCCCGGCCCGGGTGTGTCGATTTCTGCCGCCGGCCAGCCCGGGCCGGTATGCATTAAAATAAAAACTTCTTACGCGCCCGGTGCCGGCCCATGTCACCCCTGCCCAACGACAGTCTCGCCCTCGTCCTGCTGGTCTTCGTGCTGGGCGTGAAGCATGGTTTCGATGCGGACCATCTCGCCACCATCGATGGCCTGACCCGTTACAACGCCCGATCGCGACCGCGCATGGCGCGTTTCTGCGGCAGCCTGTTTTCCCTCGGCCACGGGGCGGTGGTGGTGGCCATCGCGCTCGCGGTGAGCCTGCTCTCCGGGAGCTGGGCCGTGCCCGAATGGCTGGAGCTCTCCGGCGCCTGGATCTCCATCGCATTCCTGACGCTCCTCGGCCTGCTAAACCTGCGCGCCGTGTTTGCCGCGCCGGCCCACGAGCTGGTCCGCCCGGTGGGCTTGAAGGGGCGCTGGCTGGGGCGTCTGGCCCGGGTGTCGGACCCGCTCGGGGTCGCCTTCGTGGGGGCATTGTTTGCCCTTTCCTTCGATACCGTCAGTCAGGCCGCGCTGTTCGCCGTGGCCGGAGTGCAGGCGGGTGGCTGGCAGCATGCGGCGGGGCTGGGCCTGGTCTTCATGTTCGGCATGCTGCTTGCAGACGGGGCCAATGGCTTGTGGATGGCCCGGCTGATCTCCCGGGCCGACCGCGTGGCGCGCATCGCCTCTCGGGTGATGGCCCTGGCGGTGGCGGGCCTGAGCCTGCTCGTTGCCGCCTACGGCGCCGCCCGGCTGGCGCTGCCCGGCCTGGAGGCCTGGGGCGAGGGCAAGGAGCTGCTGCTCGGCGGCGGCGTCATCGTCGTCGTGTTCGCGAGTTTCCTGCTCGGGCTGCAGTTGGCCCGTCGCGATGTCCGGCCCTTGGGCGCCTGAGTGGTGTGCTGTGTCGTGGTTCGGCGCGGTGGTCGATGTCCGTGTAGCATTCGCCGCCGCTCGGGCTCGCGCCGCGACATCCGCTCGGCGACTTGACCGGGTTCAAGGCTGTCTCCTTCCTGCGCGGGCACAGTGAATGTCCGCAGGGCCGCAGCCTTGCCTCGCGATGTGACATCGATGATTGCCGTGAGTCCCACTTGAGAATCGAAAGCCTTTCCGCCCCTGCGTTCCACCCGTGTCCTGCTCTGATCGCCCGCTGGAGTCCGGCTTGAAGGACAGAGGGCTCCTTTGGGCCTTGGGTGCATCCGTCATCGCCCACGGCCTCGTCCTGGCGACGGGGGGGCGCCTGCCCGCGCCGGTGCAGGCCCCGCGTCTCATCGAGGCCCGTCTGGCGCCGCAGCAGGTGCCCGAGACGCCCATGGCGGCGCCTGCGCGGCCGCAGCCGCCCGTGGAGCGGCGGCCCGAGCCGGAGCGTCCGGCAAAGGCGCCGCCCAGGCACGAGGTGGTGGCCCCGCCGCCGCGCCTGCTGTCGCAGCGCACCGAGCCTGCGGCGCCCACCCTTCCCGCCGCTTCCGGCGCACCCATCGCAACGCCAGGCAAGGCGGATGCCCCGCCGCCGGTTGTGGTCGCGGCACCGGCACCGTCTCCGGCCGCTGGTGCCAGCCGTCCGGCGGCTCCCCCGAGCTACTCGCCACCGAGCTTCGGTGCCCGTTATCTCGACAACCCCAAGCCGGCCTATCCGATGCTGGCGCGCCGCCGCGGGCTGGAGGGGACCGTACGCCTGGAGGTCCGGGTATCCGCCGAGGGCATCCCGACGGCGGTCAAGGTGCGCGAGAGCGCCGGCCACGAAGCGCTCGACGATGCCGCCACGACCGCCGTCTGGCATTGGCGCTTCGTGCCGGCCCGGCGCGACGGGGAGGCTGTCGAAGGCGTCGTCGTAGTGCCTATCCGTTTCCGGCTGGGCGAGGACGAGGCGGCCTGAGATCCGCGCCCGCGGCTGTGCGCCACAACCATGCTCACGAAAAAATGTAGATAGTGTTTGACACGGCGGATGATGGTGTCTAGAATGCGCAGCTTCTCGCTTGGAGGGGTTCCCGAGCGGTCAAAGGGATCAGACTGTAAATCTGACGGCACTGCCTTCGAAGGTTCGAATCCTTCCCCCTCCACCAACAGTTTATAGCTGTGTGCTCAGTCGTGAGTTCTGCGGCGTGAGCGGTGAATGTGAGTCGTTGCGTTGTAAAGCGGGTGTAGCTCAATGGTAGAGCAGAAGCCTTCCAAGCTTATGACGAGGGTTCGATTCCCTTCACCCGCTCCAGGTT
>JAKLLM010000026.1 GCA_023150125.1 Zoogloea sp. | reverse complement strand
CTGGTCGGCACCGACCCGGCGCGCATCCGCGAGGAAGCCGCCAAGGTGCTCGCAGGCCAGGGCAAGCAGGGCCGCCGCCCGGCGCTGTGGGACGGCAAGGCCGCCGAGCGCATCGTGGCCGAGCTCGAGCGCCTGCTCCAGGCCTGATCGTTTTCGTTTGACCCCATAAAAACGGCCGCCGGGGCAGATGCCTCCGGCGGCCGTTTTGCTTTGGGTGGGCGCGGTGCGCTGGCCGGGGCCTCAGCCCGCCTGGCCGTCCTTGCCCGGGGCGCCGAACAGCGCGTCGACGAACTCCTTGGTGCGGAAGGTCTGCAGGTCGTCGATCTGCTCGCCCACGCCGATGAAGCGCAGCGGCTTGGGGCACTGGCGGGCGATGGCGGCCACCACGCCGCCCTTGGCGGTGCCGTCGAGCTTGGTGACCACCAGGCCGGTGACGCCGATGGCGGCGTCGAAGGCCTTGACCTGCTGCAGCGCGTTCTGGCCGATGTTGGCGTCCAGCACCAGCAGCACCTCGTGGGGGCCGCTGGGCTCGGCCTTCTGCACCACCCGGCGGACCTTGGCGATCTCCTCCATCAGGTGCAGCTGGGTGGGCAGGCGGCCGGCGGTGTCGGCCAGCACGATGTCGATGTTGCGGGCCTTGGCCGCGTTGATGGCGTCGAACACCACCGCCGCCGGGTCGCCGGACTCCTGGGCGATGACGGCCACGCCGTTGCGCTCGCCCCAGGTCATCAGCTGTTCGCGGGCGGCGGCGCGGAAGGTGTCGCCGGCGGCCAGCAGCACGCTCTTGCCCTGGTTCTGGAAGTGCTTGGCGAGCTTGCCGATGGAGGTCGTCTTGCCCGAGCCGTTAACGCCGGCGATCATGATGATGTAGGGCTTGTGGCCCTTGATCTCGAGGGGCTGCTCGAGGGGCGCGAGGATCGACAGCAGGCCCTCGGCCAGGGCGCCCTGGAGCTGGTCGGCGGTCTCGAGCTTGTCGCGCTTCCAGCGCAGGCGCAGCTCCTTGAGCAGGTGCTGGGTGGCCTCGACGCCGCAGTCGGCCATCAGGAGGGTGGTTTCGAGTTCTTCGAGGAGCTCCTCGTCGATCTTGCGCCGGGAGAACAGGCTGGAGAGCCCCCCGCCGATCTGCTCGCGGGTGCGCGACAGGCCGGCCCGCAGGCGGTCCATCCAGGAGCGCTTTTTGTCGACAGGGGCAGCAGGGGCGGCCGCCACCGGAGCCGGCGCGGCCGGGGCAGGGGGGGCGACCAGGGTTTCCGGCGCAGCGTCGGGGGCGGCCGGGGTGTCGGCCGCGGAGTCAGGGGCGGGCGTGCCGCCTCCCTTCAGGGTTTTCTTCAGGAAACCAAACATGGGGTGCCGGGTCAGAGAGTGGGTCTATGGGGGCGGGCTGAAGGCGATCGTGCCCGTCAGGCCAGCTTGGCCGGCCCGCCGGAATGCCGCTATGATGCCGCGCCACATGCCGGCCGGTGGCCACATCCTTCGAATTTTACCAGATGCTTCAAGAGCCTATGATGAAACGCAGTTTTCGCATCGCCGCCTCCGCGCTCGCCCTGTCCGCGGCCTTCGCCGCGCCGGCACTGGCCAACCCCTTCGAGAGCACCCTGCCCAACGGCATGAAGCTGATCGTCAAGGAAGACCGCCGGGCACCGTCGGTGGTGCACATGGTGTGGTACAAGGTCGGCGCGATGGACGAGGTGGACGGCACCTCGGGCGTGGCCCACCTCCTCGAGCACATGATGTTCAAGGGCACCAGGAAGGTCGGCCCCGGTGAGTTCAACAAGCGCGTGAGCGCCGCTGGCGGGCGCGACAACGCCTTCACCAGCTACGACTACACCGCCTACTTCCAGCAGGTGCCCAAAGAGGCGCTGCCCGCGATGATGGCCCTCGAGGCCGACCGTATGTCGCACCTGCAGGTCACCGATGAATCCTTCAAGAAGGAGATCGAGGTGGTCAAGGAGGAGCGCCGCCTGCGCACCGACGACAAGGCCCGCTCGCTGGTGATCGAGCAGCTGATGGCCACCGCCTTCCAGGCCCATCCCTACCGCCGCCCCATCATCGGCTGGATGAACGACCTCGACAACATGACCGCCGCCGACGCCCGCGACTGGTACACCCGCTGGTACGTGCCCAACAACGCGACCCTGGTGGTGGTGGGGGACGTTGACCACCAGGCGGTCTTCCGCGAAGCCGCGCGCACCTACGGCGCCGCCAAGGCGCGGGCGCTGCCGGCCCGCAAGCCCCTCGTCGAGCCGGCCCAGCGCGGCCCGCGCAGCACCGTCGTCAAGGCGCCGGCCGAACTGCCCTACGTGGCGCTGGCCTGGCGCGTGCCCACGCTGCGCGACGTGAAGGCCGACGGCGATTTCTACGCCCTGCAGGTGCTCGCCGCGGTGCTCGACGGCTACGACGGTGCCCGCTTCGCCAAGAACATCGTGCGCGGCAGCCGCGTCGCGGTGACCGCCGGCGCCGGCTACGACGGCACCGCCCGAGGCGAGTCGCTGTTCGTGGTCGATGGCGCGCCGGCCCAGGGCAAGACCGTCGCCGACGTCGAGGCCGCGCTGCGCGCCGAGATCACCCGCATCCAGACCGACGGCGTCTCCGACGACGAGCTCCGCCGCGTCAAGGCCCAGGCCGTGGCCGGCCAGGTGTACAAGCGCGACTCGCTGATGGGCCAGGCCATGGAGATCGGCATGGGCGAGATGGTCGGCCTGTCGTGGAAGGACGACGCCTACATGCTCGAGCGCATCCGCGCCGTGACCCCCGCCGAAGTGCAGGCCGTCGCGAAGAAGTACTTCAGCGACGAGACCCTCACCATCGCCCGCCTCGACCCGCTGCCGGTCGACCCGCAGGCCCGCGAGCGCGCTGCCGCACCGCACCGCCACTGACCCGTTGCCGACTTCGAGATCACGATGCCCACTTCGACCCTTCCCCATTTCAAGCGCCTCGGCCTGGCCCTGGCGCTGACCTTCTCGGCCCTGTCCGCCCACGCCGGGCTGACGATCCAGCACTGGACAACGCCTTCCGGCAGCAAGGTCTTCTTCGTCGAGAGCCGCGCCCTGCCCATCGTCGATGTGCAGGTCGACTTCCGCGCCGCCGGCACCGAGGTGCCCGCCGGCAAGGCCGGCCTCGCCGGGCTGACCCGCGGCCTGCTGGATGCCGGCGCCGGCGCCCTCGACGAGGAGGCCATCGCCAACCGGGTGGCCGACCTCGGCGCCCAGATCGGCGGCGGCGCCGACATGGACCGCGCCTCCCTCAGCCTGCGCACCCTGAGCAGCCCGGCCGAGCGCGACGGCGCCGTCGAGCTTCTCGCCACCCTGGTCCAGCAGCCGCGCTTCCCGGCCTCGGCGGTCGAGCGCGAGAAGGCGCGCAGCATCGCCGGCATCCGCGAATCCGAGACCCAGCCCGACGCGATCCTGGCCCGTCGCTTCGCAGCGGCGGTCTTCCCGGACCACGCCTACGGCCGGCTGCCCTCAGCCGACAGCGTCGCCAGCCTCACGCGGGACGACCTGGTGGCCTTCCATGCCCGCCACTACACCGCCCGGGGGGCCACGGTGAGCATCGTCGGCGATCTTTCGCGGGCCGAGGCCGAGGCCATCGCTACCCGCCTGACCGGGGGCTTGCCGGCCGGCGAGGCGCTGCCCGTGAGCACCAACACCACCTTGCCGGCGCGCCAGACGATCCGCGTGCCGCACCCGGCGGCCCAGGCCCACATCGCGGTCGGCCAGCCGGGCATCCGCCGCGGCGACCCGGATTTCTTCCCGCTGCTGGTGGGCAACTACATCCTCGGCGGTGGCGGCTTCGTGTCGCGCCTCACCAGCCAGGTGCGCGAGCAGCGCGGCTACGCCTACAGCGTGTACAGCTACTTTGCGCCCCAGCGCGATGTCGGCCCCTTCCAGATCGGCCTGCAGACCAAGGGCAGCCAGGCCGACGACGCCCTCAGGGTGGTGTCGGCGACCCTCGACGAGTTCCTCGCCAAGGGTCCGACCGAGGCCGAGCTGCAGGCGGCCAAGGACAACCTCATCAACGGCTTCGCGCTGCGCCTCGACTCCAACCGCAAGATGCTCGAGCAGGTGGCAGCGATCGGCAGCTTCGGCCTGCCCCTCGACTACCTCGACACCTGGCGCGACAAGGTGCGCGCGGTGAGCGCCCAGCAGATCCGCGACGCCTTCCGGCGCCACGTGTCGCCGGAGCACCTCGTCACGGTGGTGGTCGGCGGCGACGGCGACAAGGCCGCCTCGCGCAGTGGGAGCACGCCTTGAGCCGCATCCGCATCGTCGGCGGCGAATGGCGCTCGCGGCTGATCGACGTCAGCACCGTCAAGGGCTTGCGCCCGACCCCCGATCGGGTGCGCGAAACGCTCTTCAACTGGCTGGGCCAGGATCTCCGCGGCAAGAGCTGTCTCGACCTCTTCGCCGGCAGCGGTGCGCTGGGTTTCGAGGCCGCCTCCCGCGGGGCCGAGAAGGTAACGATGATCGAGCAGGATGCCGTCGCCTTCGGGGCCTTGCAGAGCAACGCAAAGACCCTTCAAGCGGCGCGTGTACAGCTTGTGCGGGGCGATGCGCTAAAATTCGCGCGTTCGGCAGGCCCGTCCCACGACGTGGTCTTTCTGGACCCGCCCTATCGGGCGGGCTGGGTCGAAAAGATGGCGCCGTTGCTGCCCGGCCTCCTCACCGAAGATGGGGTGGTCTATGTGGAAGCGGAACACGAAATCGAAAACATTGAGCGATTGACGCGGATCAAGCAGGGGCGTGCGGGGCAGGTGTATTACAGCCTCTTTGCAAAAGCCTGACCGCCGCGTCTGGGCGCCGACAGGGAAGGGCTGCACGATGAGGGACGGCATCGCGGTATATCCGGGTACATTCGACCCATTCACCCGGGGGCATGAAGACCTCGTCCGGCGCGCGTCGCGGCTCTTCGACAAGATCATCGTCGGTGTCGCCACCAGCGGCGGCAAGGGGCCGATCTTCGCGATGGACGAACGGGTCGAGATCGCCCGCGAGGTGCTGGCGCCTTACCCCAACGTCGAAGTGCAAGGTTTTTCCTGTCTTCTGATGGAGTTTCTCCGCCAGAATAATGCGCGCGTGATCCTGCGCGGCCTGCGCGCGGTGTCCGACTTCGAGTACGAGTTCCAGATGGCCGGGATGAACCGCAAGCTTTATCCGGATGTCGAAACGGTGTTTCTCACCCCAGCCGAAGAGTTCATGTTCATTTCCGCCACGATGGTGCGGGAGATCGCCAGACTGGGCGGCGATGTGAGCAAGTTCGTGCAGCCGAGCGTCAACGAGCGGCTGCGTTTGAAGATCAACAAACAGCAAGAGTGACGAGGAAGCAACAAAATGGCCTTGATGATTACCGACGAGTGCATCAACTGCGACGTCTGCGAGCCGGAATGCCCGAATGGCGCCATTTCCCAGGGTGACGAGATCTACATCATCGATCCGAACAAGTGCACCGAGTGCGTCGGCCACTTCGACGAGCCCCAGTGCCAGCAGGTCTGCCCGGTCGACTGCATCCCGTTCGACCCGAACCACCCGGAGAACAAGGACGAGCTCATGGAGAAGTTCCTGAAGCTGACCGCCGAAAAGTAAGCCAAAAGTAAGCCCCTGGCGCCTTGGCTCAGGGCGCTTTGTTCCAGCAAAAAGGCCGGCCGCCCCAGTGGGAGCGTCCGGCCTTTTGTATGGTGGCGGCGGTGTCGTCAGGCGGCCAGCATGGAGCGGGGCGCCGCCTTGCCCGCCGGCATGCCGAGGGCCCGGTCGATGCGGTCGGCCAGGCCGTCGAGCTCCTTGAGCTGGGTGACGAGCTGCTCCTCGGTCTGCTGCAGCTCGCGCACCCGGTCTTCGAGGGTGTCGGTGGCCTGGTGGATGCGCTTCACGCTCTCGAGGCGGCGCTTCAACTGGAGCTGGTATTCGCGGACCTGGGTTTCGAGGGGCGCCATCACCGCCCGCAGCCACTGTTCGGCGTCCCGGTTGGCGACCTCGAAGGTGCGCCGGGCCTGCACCGCGACGGTCTCGAAGAACTTCTGGGTGAGGGTGTGCTTCTCGGTGGTGACGATGGTCAGCACGGTGTTGAACTGGCTGTTGAAGGCTTCCTCGAGGCGTTCGATCTCCTTCTCGTAGCGCAGGGTCGAGAAGGCGGTGGGGGCGGCCAGCTTGAGGCCGTGTTCGACGGTGAAGCGCTTGTACATCGCGTCGAGCATCTTGGAGATCTCGCCGATTTCGTCGGTGGATTTGCGCAGATTGCCGCGCAGGTGCTGGAAGAAGCCCTTCATGGCCTCCCGCAGCCCGCGGGAGAAGGCTGCGTCGAGCATCGCCTCGCGGGTGCGGCGGGTCTCGTCGCGCAGGGCGTCGAGGCCGAGGTGGCCGAACAGGTTGTTGGACAGGTTGGAGAACACGCTGCGCACCGCGTAGTACTTCTGCAGGCCCTGCTCGAACTCGTCTTTCTCGGAGCGCACCTTGCGCATCATGTATTCGATGACGTTCTCGTTCTTGCCGCGCAGGTCGGTGAGCTCCTGGAGCTGCTCGCGCAGGCCGCTGAGGCGGGCGTTGAGGAGCTCGCGGGAGCGGTTGATGATGTCGTTCACATCACCGTAGGTGTTGTCGCGCACGATGTCGCGCTTGGTGGGCAGGAGTTCGGTGGACAGTGCCTGCTCGAGCCTGACGAGGCGGCTCCGTTCGAGCAGCTCGGCGTCTTCATTGACCTTGGCGACGAGGCCCTTCTGGGCTGACACGGGATACACCTGGGCCGGGTCGATCTCGAGGGTGGCGGCCACGCTGGCCACCTGGCCGGTGATCTCGCGCTCGATGTCGGCCTCGCTGCGCAGGCCGTCCCACAGGCCGTCGATCTTGTTGAGGGCGACGATGCGCCCGCGCTGGCGGCGGCCGGCATTGACGTGCTCGCGCCACACCGCCAGGTCGCTCTGGGTGACGCCGGTGTCGGCTGCCAGGATGAACAGCACCGCGTGGGCGTTGGGCAGCAGGTTGAGGGTGAGCTCGGGTTCGGCGCCGATGGCGTTGAGGCCCGGCGTGTCGAGGATCACCAGGCCCTGCTCGAGCAGCGGGTGCGGAAACTGGATGATGGCGTGGCGCCACAGGGGGATCTCGACCCGGCCCTCGGCGTCGGGGCGGATGCCGTGGTCGCCGCTCTCGTCGATCGGGAAGCCCAGCTCCTCGGCCTCGGCGAGGCTGGCCATGCGCGTCTCGCCGACCTGGGCGAGGGCCTGCTGGAGGCTTTCGGCCGAGCTGGTGTCGAGGGGGCGGATCTGCCACTCGTCGGCGTAGCGCTTGAGCTCGGTGATGCTGGCGTTGGTCTTGCGGCTCTCGATGGGCAGCAGGCGGATCTCGGGCTTGTCGCCTTCCTTCCATTGCAGCTCGGTGGGGCACATGGTGGTGCGCCCGGCGCTGGAGGGCAGGATGCGGTTGCCGTAGCCGGCAAAGAAGACGGCGTTGATCAGCTCGGACTTGCCCCGCGAGAACTCGGCCACGAAGGCCACGATGAGCTTGTCCTCACGCAGGCGGTCGAGCAGGTATTGCAGCCGCAGGTCGGATTGGGCATCGCCGATTTCGTTGTGCTGCAGCCACTTGCGCAACTCCCCGATCCCCGAGGCGACGTCGCCGCGCCACTGGGTGTAGGCGGAGAAATGTTCAGCGAGCATGTGTGCGTCTTTCACGGGCTTCATTCCTGGCTGGGGGCGCTACCACAGGCAGCCTAAGTCACAGATATTGATAGCATAAACGGGATCGCGCCCGACCGGAATCGCTTTAATGCTGGCAGTGGGCGCAAAAAAAGGTGGCGCGCTGGCCCATGATGCGTTTGCGGATCGGCGTGGCGCACCGGCGGCAGGGCTCGCCGTCGCGGCCATATACGAAGTACTGCTGCTGGAAGTAGCCCGGCGAGCCGTTGCTGCCGACGAAATCCCGCAGCGTGCTGCCGCCGGCGGCCAGGGCGTCATCAAGGGTCTCGCGGATGCAGGCCGCCAGGCGGGCGCAGCGGCGCGGGCCCAGTTCGCCCACCGGCACGGTCGGGTCGATGCCGGCGCGGAACAGGCTCTCGGAGGCGTAGATGTTGCCGATTCCCACAACCTGGGCGGCGTCCATCAGCCATAGCTTGACGGGCGTCTTGCGCCCGCGGCTGGCCTGGTGCAGCCAGCGTCCGTCGAAGCCGTCGGACAATGGCTCGATGCCCAGGTGGGCGAGCAGCGGATGTGGCGTCTCGCCGGCCTGCCACAGCACAAGGCCGAAGCGCCGCGGGTCGCGCAGGCGCAGGGCCCGCGGGCCGAAGACGATGTCCAGGTGGTCGTGCTTCTCGGGGGCGAGCCCGGCCGGCACGATGCGCAGGCTGCCGGACATCCCGAGGTGCACCAGCAGGCTGCCGCCGCTAAAGCGGAACAGCAGGTATTTGGCGCGACGCTCGACGGCCTCCAGGCGCTGGCCGGCGAGCGTCGCCTCGAGGTCGGGCGGGATCGGGTGGCGCAGCCGGCCGTTACGGATCACCACGCCGGTGGCCTGGTGGCCGGTGAGCTCCGGGGCGATGCCGCGGCGGGTGGTTTCGACTTCGGGAAGTTCGGGCATGGGCGGGCGATTCAGGGCAATTCAGGGTGACGGGGGGCTTGCTTGCCGGGTTTTCGGAAAGCGCCTAACATCGGGCGAACCCTATTGTAGCGGCGCGATCCAAGGCAGTGTCCCGGCCTGTCGCAGCGCCGTCGCCGGCTCAGCCCGCGAGCCAGATGCCTTGTCAGAACCCATCTCCATGAAACCTGATTTCCGCCGCCTGCGCCCGGCCCGCCTGATCGCCTCGCTGTTCCTCGCCGCCGGGCTGCAGGGCCTGGCCCATGCCGAGCCGGAGCCGGATGCCGCTGCGCCGGCGGCCGGCCCGGCCGAGGCTGCCTACCCGGCCCAGGAGCTGACGCCGCAGATCCTCTACCAGCTGATGCTGGCCGAGGTTGCCGGAGCCCGCGGGCAGGTTTCCCTGGCCGCCCAGTCCTATCTTGATCTGGCCCGGCGCACCCGCGACGCCCGCATCGCGCGGCGGGCTGCGGAGCTGGCGGTGTTTGCACGCCAGGCCGACCTGGTCACCGAGGCCTCCCGCCTATGGCTCGACCTCGAGCCGGGCTCCGAGCGTGCCCAGCAGCTCACCGCCGGCGCGATGACCAGCACGGCGCGCATCGACGAGCTGCAGGCGCAGCTGGCCAAGGCGCTCGCCACCCAGGGTGAGCGGATCGGCGGCGCGCTGCTCGGGCTCAACCGCGGCCTGGCGCGGATCCCCGACAAGGTGCTGATCCGTCGCCTCGTGAATCAGCTCACCGAGCCCTACCTGGATCACCCGGAAGCCCATTTCGCCCGCGCCAACGCGGCCTATGTGGCGGGCGACCCGGCGGGCGCCTCGGCGGCCATCGACGGCGCCCTGGCGCTCCGCCCCGACTGGGAGCAGGCGGTGATCCTGCGGGCCCAGCTGCAGCAGGAGCAAAGCCCGGGGGCCGGCGTCGGCGTCCTGCGCGACTACCTCGCGGTGCATCCCGAGGCGCGTGAGCCGCGGCTCACCCTCGCGCGCCTGCTGGTGGCCGGGCGCCAGTTCGGGCCCGCCCGCGAGCAGTTCGAGATCCTCCTCCAGCGCAGCCCCGACGACCGCGACGTGGTGCATGCAGTGGCCTTGCTCGCCATGCAGCAGGGTGACTGGGCGGTGGCCGAAAAGCAGTTCAAACGCCTCCTCGAGCTCGGCCACCCCGAGCCCGACACCCTGCGCATGTACCTCGGGCAGATCGCCGACCAGGCCAAGCGGCCCGACGACGCCATCGCCTGGTACAAGGCCGTCGGCCCGGGCGGGCAGTATGTGATGGCCCAGGGGCGCATTGCCCAGCTCCTCGCCGCGGGCGGCAAGATGGCCGAGGCCCGCCAGCACCTGCAGGCGGCAGCCCGCGAAGCGCCGGCCGAGCGGGCCCAGTACGCGCTGCTCGAATCCCAGCTGCTGCGCGACGGAAATCGCAGCCAGGACGCCTTCGACGTGCTCGACGCCGCCCTGCGCGCCGAGCCGGAGAACCCCGAGCTGCTCTACGAATCCGCCTTGATGGCCGAGCGGGTCGGGCGCATCGAGGTGATGGAAGGGCGCCTGCGCAAGCTCATCGCCCTCAAGCCCGACCATGCCCACGCCTACAACGCCCTCGGCTACTCGCTGGCCGACCGCAAGCAGCGCCTCGACGAAGCAGAGGCGCTGGTCCGCAAGGGCCTGGCACTGACCCCCGAAGACCCCTTCATCATCGACAGCCTGGGCTGGGTGCTGTACCGGCGCGGCGAGCTGGCCGGTGCGCTGGAGCAGCTGCAGAAGGCCTTCGGCCTGCGGGCCGACCCCGAGATCGCCGCCCACCTGGGCGAGGTGCTGTGGATGCTCGGCCGGCGCGACGAAGCCGCCCGGGTCTGGAAGGACGCCGCCAAGGCCAATCCGGACAATCCCGTGCTGGCCGACGTCATCAAGAAATTCAAGCCTTGAAGCCCGTCCTCCTGGCCATCGCCGTGGCCTGCCTCGCCGGCTGCGCCACCCCGGCAGTCGTGCCGGCCCCCGCCTTGCGCGCCCTCCTGCCGCTCGAACGCTTCGGCCTCGAGGGCCGTCTGCAGGTCCGCGACGGCGAGCGCAGCGCGGCGGTCGGTGTCGACTGGCAGCACGGCCCGGCGCGGGACGAGTGGCTGTTCACCGGCCCGCTGGGGCAGGGGCTGGCACGCATCGAGGCCGACGCTGCCGGCGCACGCATGCTGCTTGCCGACGGGCGCCGCTCCGAGGCCACCTCCGCCGGCGAGCTCGCCGAGGCCCTGCTGGGCGTGGATGCCCCCTTCGATGCGCTGCCGCGCTGGGTGACCGCGCGGCCGGCCGCGACGGCGCAGGTCCGCCAGCTCGACGCGCTCGGGCGCCCGCTGCAGCTGGTCGACCAGGGCTGGACCATCGATTACCTCGAATACGCCGGCGAGGCGCCCGATTCGCCGCCGCGCAAGATCGACGTGCAGCGTGGCGATACTCGCCTGCGCCTGATCGTCGACAGCTGGAACCCCTGACATGACGCTCCCCGACCTCGACCCGGCGCAGCCCCTGCGCGTGCCCGCACCGGCCAAGATCAACCTCTTCCTGCACATCGTCGGGCGTCGCCCGGACGGCTACCATCTCCTGCAGACCGCTTTCCGGATGCTCGACTGGGGGGACGAGATCACCCTGCGGCGCCGCGATGACGGCCTGATCGTGCGCACCAACGACGTGCCCGGGGTGCCTGCCGAGGCCGATCTCGTGGTGCGCGCCGCGCGGGCGCTGCAGGCGGCCAGCGGCAGCCCCTTCGGCGCCGAGATCGGGGTCCTCAAGCGCATCCCCATGGGCGGCGGGCTGGGGGGCGGCAGTTCGGACGCAGCCAGCGTGCTGCTGGCGCTCAACCGCCTGTGGGGCTGCGGCCTGTCCCGCAAGGCCCTGCAGGAGATCGGGCTGAAGCTGGGGGCCGACGTGCCCTTCTTCATCTTTGGTGAAACCGCTTTTGCCGAGGGCGTCGGTGAGGCCCTGAGCCCGCTGGCGGTGCCGCCGGCCTGGTACGTGATGGTCGCTCCGCCGGTCTCGGTACCGACCGCTGAAATATTTTCGACAAAAGAGTTGACACGCGATACTGAAATCCTAATAATGCAGGGCTTCGCAGCACACAAAACACGAAACGACATGCAGGCGGTTGTCTGTGTGAAGTATCCGGAAGTGGCTGAGTCGCTCGAGTGGTTGTCGCAGTATGGCGACGCCAGGATGAGTGGGTCGGGTGCCTGTTTGTTTGCTCCTTTCGATGTGGAAGGGCGAGCGCGGCAGGTGGCGGCAAGTGCCCCTTCAGGGTGGAATGTCTGGGTGGCTCAAGGGCTGGACAGGCATCCGCTGAAAGATTGGGTTGCCGGCTAGTTGTGTGCAGGGCGAAAACGATTTCTTGGGGAGTCGCCAAGTTGGTCAAGGCACCGGATTTTGATTCCGGCATTCGAAGGTTCGAATCCTTCTTCCCCAGCCAAACCGAGCGGGCAGGTCAAAAACCTGCCCGTTTTTGCTTTAAACGTTCTTCAGCGCAGTAACGAGAGGTGATCATGGCTTCGGGCAGCCTGATGGTTTTCACCGGCAACGCCAACCCCAAACTGGCCGCAGATGTGGTGCGGCGTCTGGGGATGTCTCTGGGTTCCGCCACCGTGGGGCGTTTCTCCGACGGCGAAGTCAATGTCGAACTCCTGGAGAACGTGCGCGGCAAGGACGTCTTCGTCCTCCAGCCGACCTGCGTTCCCACCAACGACAACATCATGGAATTGCTGATCATGGTCGATGCGCTGAAGCGGGCTTCCGCTGGCCGCATCACTGCAGCGATTCCGTATTTCGGCTACGCACGCCAGGACCGCCGGCCGCGTTCGGCCCGTGTGCCGATCACCGCCAAGCTGGTTGCCAACATGCTCCAGGCTGCCGGTGTGCAGCGCGTGCTCACCGTCGATCTCCACGCCGACCAGATCCAGGGCTTCTTCGACATTCCGGTGGACAACATCTACGCAGCTCCGGTGCTGCTGGATCACCTGGAAAAGCAGAAGTACGAGGACCTGATGGTCGTCTCCCCCGACGTGGGGGGGGTGGTGCGTGCCCGTGCGTTCGCCAAGCGCCTCGAGTGCGACCTGGCCATCATCGACAAGCGTCGCCCCAAGGCCAACGTGTCCGAGGTAATGAACATCATCGGCGAGGTCCAGGGCCGTACCTGCGTGATCATGGACGACATCGTCGATACCGCCGGCACCCTCTGCAAGGCTGCCCAGGCGCTCAAGGAAAACGGCGCCAAGCGCGTGATGGCCTACTGCACCCACGCCGTGCTGTCCGGCCCGGCGATTTCCCGCATCAACGAATCCGACCTCGACGAGCTGGTGGTAACCGACACCATCCCGCTGTCCGACGAGGCCCGGGCGTGCAGCCGGATCCGTACCGTGTCGATCGCCGCGCTGCTGGCCGACACGATGCTGCGGATCAGCAACGAAGAATCGGTCAGTTCGCTGTTCTGCGAGTAAGCCACCAAGTTTCGAGCCGGCAGGTTTTCCTGCCGGCTTTTTTCACGCCTTGTCTGGTCGCGGACGGGGTTTAATCTGGAGTACCAAGCATGACCATCAAATTCAACGCCAAAGTGCGTGACGTCAAGGGTTCGAGTGCGAGCCGCCGCCTGCGTCGCGCCGGTAGTGTTCCCGCCATCGTCTTCGGCGGCGGTGAGCCCCAGCAGGTCGAAGTCGATCACAACGAGATCTACCACGCCCTGCGCAACGAAGCCTTCCACTCCTCCGTGCTGAGCATGGTGATCGACGGCGCCACCCAGGCTGTGATCCTGAAGGACACCCAGTGGCACCCGTACAAGCAGCAAGTGCTGCACCTGGACTTCCAGCGCGTCGACGCCACCCACAAGATCCACGTGAAGGTGCCGCTGCACTTCATCAACGCCGACATCGCTCCGGGCGTCAAGCTCGAAGGCGGCATGGTGTCCCACCCCTACACCGAACTGACCGTCGAGTGCCTGCCGAGCGCCCTGCCGGAGTTCATCGAAGTCGACCTGAAGGACCTCAAGTCCGGCGCGTCCATCCACGTCTCCAACCTGAGCCTGCCGGCTGGCGTGAAGGCCCTGACCCACGGTGAAGACCCGGTCGTGGCCACCATCCTGGCTGTCCGCGGTGGTGACGAAGCCGCCGAAGAAACTCCGGCTGCCTGATCCTCCGACGGGTATTGACGAGGCCGAACGTCCGATGAGCCAGCTCGCACCCAAGCTCATCGTCGGCCTCGGCAATCCCGGCGACGAGTACGCCCAGACCCGGCATAACGCCGGGTTTTGGTTTTGTGAGCGCCTGGCGCGCGAGCTGGGGGCCTCCTTCAGCCGCGAAGCCCGCTTCCACGGCCTGGCCGCCAACGCACGCAGCGAGGGCGTGTGGCTGCTGATGCCGCAGACCTTCATGAACCGCTCCGGCCAGTCGGTGGCCGCGCTGGCGCGTTTCTACCGCATTGCCCCTGCCGAGATCCTCGTGGTGCACGACGAGCTCGACATTCCTCCCGGCCAACTGCGCCTCAAGTTCGGCGGCGGCCTCGGTGGCCACAACGGCCTCAAGGACATCACCGCCCATCTGGGCACCCAGGATTTCTGGCGCCTGCGGGTCGGCATCGGCCACCCGGGCGATCGCAACGAAGTGGTCAATTTCGTCCTCAAGCCGCCCCGGCGCGAGGAGTCTGCGCTGATCGACGAGTCCATCGATCGTGCCCTCGCCGTGTGGCCAACGCTCGCCAAGGGCGACTGGAACGCCGCCACGCAGCGCCTCAATACCCGCCCGACCGCCAGGCCCGCGGCCTGAGCGCACACTAATTTACTTCCTTGCAGTTCAGAGGTCTGTGGCCTAGGCCGTAGACAGGCTCAGTCATGAGTCGCCTCTGTCCCGGCGCCCGTCCGAAGGAAGAATTGAATGCGCAAGCTTGCCGATACCCCTATTTCCCTGCGTCTGACCGGTGCGATCTGGTTGATGCTCCTTCTGGCCTGGGGTGGCATGATCGTGTGGGAAACCCGTGTCAATCGCGAGACGGCCATCGACCAGGCGCAGGATTTTGCCCGCAGCATCCACGAGATGACGATGGCTGGCCTCACCGGGATGATGATCACCGGCACCGTCGGGCAGCGGGAGGTCTTCCTCGACCAGATCAAGCAGCTGTCGGTCATCAAGGATCTGGAAGTGATTCGGGGCGAGGGCGTGAGCCGCCAGTACGGCCCGGGCAACCGGCCGATGCCGAAGCTCGACGCCGACGAACGGGAGGCGCTCGAGACGCGCCGCGAGGTGCTGCGCGTCGAGCGTGACCCGGCGGCCGGCGAATACCTGCGGGTGGTCGTGCCGGCGCTGGCGTCCGAGAACTACCTCGGCAAGAACTGCATCGCCTGCCACCAGGTCCCGGCCGGCACGCCGCTGGGGCTGGTGAGCATGAAGGTGTCCCTCGACAAGGTGAATGCGGCCGTCGATACCTTCATGTGGCAGAGCATCCTGGGTGCACTGGTGGTGTCGCTGCCCTTGATCGCCTTCGTGGTGTTCTTCGTGCGGCGCTTCGTCGTCGGTCCGCTCACCGAGATGAACGCCAGCCTGGCGGAGATCGCCAAGGGCAAGGGCGACCTCACCCGGCGCCTCGAGGTGACGGGGCGCGACGAGATCGGGCAGACCGCCGCCACCTTCAACGCGATGCTTGCCACGATCGCCCAGCTGGTGCGGCAGGTCGGCGAGTCGGCGGGGCAGGTGACAGGCTCGGCGCGCCAGCTGTCCTCCGGCGCGGTGCGGGTTGCCGACGGGTCTAGGCGCCAGAACGAGCACTCCTTGCAGGCCGCCGCCGCCGTCGAGAACGTCGCGGCGGGCATTGCCAGCGTCGCCGCGAGCGCCGAGCGCGTCCACGGGCGCTCCCAGGAGAGCCTGCGCCGCTCGGACGAAGGCACCCAGACCCTGGTCCGCCTGGTGGCCGAGGTGGATCAGGCCGAGGGCGCCGTGCGACAGATGGCCGATTCGGTCGAACACTTCGTCGATTCCTCCACCTCGATCACCACGATGACCCGGGAGGTTCGCGAGATCGCCGAGCAGACCAATCTGCTGGCGCTCAATGCGGCCATCGAGGCGGCCCGTGCCGGCGAGCAGGGCCGCGGTTTCGCGGTGGTCGCCGACGAGGTGCGCAAGCTGGCCGAGAAGTCGGCCCGCTCGGCGGGCGAGATCGACAGCGTCACCTCCAGCCTGGCGCGCCAGTCGGTGGCCGTGCGTGAGGCGGTCCATGCGGGGCTCGAGCATCTCGAGTCCAGCCGTGGGGCGGTGGCGATGGTGTCGAAGGCCATCGCGGCGGCCAACGAGTCGGTGGTCGCGGTCGGCCACGGCCTCGACGAGATCGCCGAGGCCACCGAGCAGCAGCGCACCGCCAGCGCCGAGGCGGCGGCAGGCATCGAGGCGATCGCCGGGATGGCCCGCGAAAACAACGCCGCCGTCGAGACCACCGCCGATGCCGCCCGCGAGATGGAGCGCCTGGCCGTCGAGCTGCAGCAGGCAGTGTCCCGCTTCCGCGTCTGAAGGCATTTTGGCGGTAGGCCCCACATCTCGTGGCTGCAGCGCGAGGTTCCGGGGCTAAAATACAAGATTGGCAACAGCCCATTCGCTACAAGACGGAGCCCCCCAGATGCCCCAGTACCGTTCCCGCACCTCCACCGCCGGTCGCAACATGGCCGGCGCCCGCGCCCTGTGGCGCGCCACCGGCATGAAGGACGGCGATTTCGAAAAGCCGATCATCGCGGTGGTGAACAGCTTCACGCAGTTCGTGCCCGGCCACGTGCACCTCAAGGACCTCGGCCAGCTGGTCGCCCGCGAGATCGAAGCTGCCGGTGGTGTGGCCAAGGAGTTCAACACCATCGCCATCGACGACGGCATCGCGATGGGCCACGGCGGCATGCTCTACTCGCTGCCCAGCCGCGACCTGATCGCCGACAGCGTCGAGTACATGTGCAACGGCCACACCGCCGACGCGATGGTCTGCATCTCCAACTGCGACAAGATCACCCCGGGCATGCTGATGGCCGCGCTGCGCCTCAACATCCCGGCGATCTTCGTCTCCGGCGGCCCGATGGAGGCCGGCAAGGTGAAGTGGGAGGCCAAGGTGATCTCCCTCGACCTCGTCGACGCGATGGTCAAGGCGGCCGACAGCAGCTGCTCCGACGAAGAGGTGAATGCCATCGAGCGTTCCGCCTGCCCGACCTGCGGCTCCTGCTCCGGCATGTTCACCGCCAACTCGATGAACTGCCTCACCGAGGCCCTCGGCCTGTCGCTGCCCGGCAACGGCACCGTGGTGGCCACCCATGCCGACCGGGAGCGCCTCTTCAAGGAAGCCGGCCGGCGCATCGTCGACCTGGCTCGCCGCTACTACGAGCAGGACGACGAGTCGGTGCTGCCGCGCTCCATCGCCAGCTTCAGGGCTTTCGAGAACGCCATCAGCCTCGACGTCGCCATGGGCGGTTCGACCAACACCGTGCTGCACCTGCTGGCCGCAGCCAAGGAGGCCGGTGTC